>JBAVTY010000450.1:0-2064 GCA_049696495.1 Candidatus Nitrosopolaris sp. | reverse complement strand
CTTTCTGAAGAAAGCCTCAGCCATCTGACTTCTTCCAGCATTTTGTACGCACACAAATAATACGGTCTTCTTGTTCTTCTCGTCTTTTGAGCTGCCAAATTTTCATCACTTTATTGCTTTTATAACTCAAGCGCACATTTGTAAGATCTCTCGTTTCTAATGAGCCGGTGCATATTCTGTTAGTCGGTCCACCTGGACAAGCAAAGACCCTATTCTTAAGATGTATATTAGAAAAATTCGCACAGAATAAAGCGTTCTTTACAGTGGGTGGCAGATCTGATAGACGTGCTTTTTGACATGAGGCCAAAATATCTCCTTGTAGATGAAATCGAACATCTGAAACATGAATATCAGACTGCGCTGCTATCGTTGATGGAAACCGGGATTTTAACTCAAGCCATGCACTCGAAAGTCAGACACATACACCTAAAAACGGTACAAAGAAACTTTCAGAACCCTTGCTTAGCAGATTCAGAGTAATGTATTTGAACGAATATGAATTCTCACAATTCTATGAAATAGCTGTCAAAAAGCTGGTAGCAGAAGGGCTTGACAAAGAAGCAGCAGATGAAAGTATGTATGGGAGCAACTACTGAATCCGAACATAAGAAATTGCGCGCAAATTGGTCATTTGGTAAAGAATGAAGCGGACGTAGAGATGGCGATTGCAGATGAGATTCAGAACTTCAAAGAATACGGAGGACAAGCAAAGTAATTGATGATGAAAATATCCATAGTTCAAGAGGTATCAAAATGTTGTTTGGATATCATTAATGTATTAAAGTTCATAATAAGATCGAATGCAGGGTCTGCAGATTTTTCGAGTGTACTTCTATTGGGCATACAGTTGAGGACTTTCTTTTTTCTGCTGGTGGGGGATTTCTGTTTGGTGCAGTAGCAGGGTATGCTTTAAAGAAAGTGATGAAAATAGCTGCAGTAGTTATTGGATTGTTTGTGGCTGCCCTTGCATATTTATCCTACAGAGGATGGGTATATGTAAAATGGGTTGCGATGGAGGATGCTTCAAGAAACACATTAACGAATGCATCAGAACAGGTTGTTCACGCACTTAACAATACCAATCCAGCCATAGCATCACAATTTGCAACGCATTCTTCTATCTTCCCGATTGAAGCTTCAGGATTACCAATAGCTGCTATGTTTGGATTTGTACCAGGATTAATGGTATGCTTCAAGAAGGGATAAAGGGATGATTTCAATCACGTTTCAATGTAAATACATAGAGATGATTTGTGTATCACCAGTGAGGGCCTGCTTACAAATCTTAAATTAGGAGTGACAATATAACATGGTGATCAAAATCAATTTGGTATTAATTACAATGTCAATCCTGATGTTCAGCATCATGCCATCTGTCTATGCGCATCCACAGGACTACTTGAAAGGATACAAACTTGGCAGGGAGGATGGAAAAACAGGAAGTAGTGGATACGGTAGCCTAGAGTGTTCTGTATCAATGTCAAACAAGTCATGCTCAGACTACGTAAAAGGATACTACGCCGGCGACTCGTCCACATGTGGAATGCGCGACAAGACATAATCATACTATACACGGCAACAGAGGAGAGATAGTTCCATTACTTGAATATCTAGTCGGGAGGTCATCTGGCCGATATTATGCCAGTCATCCATCTATGTATAGAGGTAGCGAAAAACGCATTCATAAATTTGGGCATGCCACAGTTACAGACTCCATGGGAGATACTTTTCTACCTAGAGGTCTGCAACAACAAACACCGTTTCAGTCAACACCAACACTATCATCACTACCATCACAGCCCCAACCCCCAGATCTAGGTCTCACCATATCCAGCAGATCAAATATCTGAACCTATAGACACAACCAACGATCAGGGAACTCTATCGCAAGAAACTATACTGAAAATTCAAGAACTTAAAAGACTGGTGTATAGATATCCTCAATACCATTCTAATCCTGACGGAGTGAATGTAGGTGGTCTACTATTCTTTCCACCACGTATCATAATTATTGTTCCCTGAAGACTTCAAGTATTTTGCTCGTTTCTTACGTTCAATACCAAC
>JBAVTY010000449.1:0-11390 GCA_049696495.1 Candidatus Nitrosopolaris sp. | reverse complement strand
CAAAGAGCTATTTTTGATCCTTTTCATCTTAACTGACTGTTTGGCTGCTTTCGTACAGGATAACAAAGGCAGTGCCGTCAATGGAATTTGTCATCACGTGGGTCAGAAAGAAAACCAGACAGGGATTCATCCATTACATATGGGACAAATTAAAACAAGGAACATCAATACGTTCGCTAATAATGACGGTTGGTAAGATAGACACAGTTTTATGCATGAAAATGCAAACACTCGGTTAACTTAAAAGAGGTCATATCCATATCATTGATAATCATGTAAGGGCTTATCTTTATGGTAGGCCACTTTAGCGTCCAGCTGATTACTATGATGAGTGCTAATATGGGTATCAGCACAAAGGCTGTGCATAATCCCGATTTCGCAGAATTCACAGGAAGTAACGAAGTTAAGGTGGTGAAACCTTTCTTTACAATAAGCACAGAACTCAAAACCTAAGTCATATTCTGACAACGGTTTTATCCATGCTTCGCGCCAAAGAAGTATCATTGGCTAATCAACATATTCATAGAAATAGCACATTATTAAATCAAATACATAGAAGACAAGGGAACTGCTCTTTCCATATACTCTACACTATTACAAGACGATTGAAACTTGAAGGATGTCTAACTTCAAGTACACACGTATGTGCATTTCTACATCATCATAGTACGATTGAAACAGGTAGCAAAATAATGTTACATTGGATATTGTGGATTTATTTCCCTAGAACCACATAGCGATTTTTGCTGCGTGGAGTCATCCAGTTCTCGACTGAAAACGGACAGTGAGTACAAACAGTGATAGCTACACTTATTATGATTCAAGACCTTAACTATAATGTTGTGGTCGTTCTGATTATAAAAATGCCTAATGAATTAGTATTCTCAAGCTGTTTATATCTTAAGGAGTTGTTATAATAACAATGCAGAAAAGTGCCCTCAATGCATATGAAATAAGGAGGGATTTTCCTATTCTTAGGCGCAAAGTTGGTGATAATAAGACACTAGTATATTTGGATAATGCTGCTACTACGCAGAAGCCATCCTCGGTGATAAACGCAATCCACGATTACTATTCAAATTACAATGCAAACATTCACAGGACAGTTCACCAATTGGGAGAAGAAGCAACGATTGCATATGAGCTAACACGAGAAAAGGTTGCCAAATTTATCAATGCGCGCTCTAAAGAAGAAATAATTTTCACTCGTAATGCTACTGAAGCTATTAATCTTGTGTCTCATACGTGGGGGCGTCAGCACGTTAAGGATGGTGATAGTATCATTATATCAGAGATGGAACATCACAGTAATATTGTTCCGTGGCAGATCCTGAGCATGGAAAAGAACGCAAATCTTCGCTACATCGGAGTAGATGATCAGGGATACCTAAGATTGGAAGATTACAAGAGCTTTCTAGACACCAGCAATGTAAGACTAATCTCTCTAAGCGAAATGTCAAACGTGTTGGGCACCATATTACCCTTAAATGAAATTATAAATTTAGCTCATCGTAACGGTATTCCAGTACTTGTGGATGCTGCCCAGTCAGTACCTCATATGCCAGTGGATGTACAGAGATCAGACTGTGATTTTCTAGCGTTTTCTGCTCATAAAATGCTCGGGCCGACAGGAGTCGGCATTTTGTACGTCAAACGAGAGATACTCGAAGCAATGCCTCCATTTATAGGTGGTGGAGATATGATAAAAGAGGTACATAAACAGGCAACTATATACAACGACCTCCCATACAGATTTGAAGCTGGCACCCCAAATATAGCAGGGGTCATTGGTTTTGGCGCTGCGCTCGATTATCTTAGCATGATAGGTATGGATAGAGTACGAGATCACGAAATCGAGATAACCAAATATGCATTGGCTGCACTAGCAGATATCAAAAATGTGAAGTTATATGGCCCTCGAGATGCAATTGACCGTGGTGGAGTAATATCATTCAACATAGCTGATATACATCCACATGATCTTGCAACTATTATGAATGAACGCGGAATTGCAATTCGCTCTGGTCATCATTGTGCACAAGTCTTGATGGAGAGGCTAGATGTGTCAGCGACATCTCGCGCAAGTTTTTATATCTATAACACAAAAGAAGAGGTCGATATATTTATTGATGCACTCGATGACGCTCGGAGAATCTTCAAGGTATGAGTGATGACATTTATCGTGAGATTATTCTAGACCACTATCGAAATCCTAGGAATAAGGGTAGACTAACTAACCCTGACGTAAGCATCCATGATAGTAATCCGTTATGTGGCGACGAAATTGATATTCATCTCAAGGTTGAAGAAGATAACATTAAGGAGATTAAATTTGAAGGAAGGGGTTGCGCAATCAGTCAAGCAAGTGTCTCTATGCTCACAGAAATGGTGCTCAATAAGCCATTGAATCTAGTTAAGGAACTGGCAAAGGAGGACATCTTAGAAAATATAGGGCTGACAAACCTAGGACCAGCGAGGATCAAATGTGCATTACTTTCACTGAAAGTCCTCAAAATGGCCATGATAAAATATTATACCGATAGAGATCCGGGATCAGCTAGGAAGTTCGATAACGAGCCCGGGGTGTACTGAAATTTAAAAGTCACAGTGGAAGCTTCGATCTTTGCTAATTGGTTGTAGATATCTCTAAATTCTGAATGCGACGTAGGTTATCTCAATTCAGATCAAGCCTCACTTTATGGGAAACAATTTCGTTTGGTGTAAACGATTAAAATGAATAAACCCATAAAATGCTCAATGCCGCTGCCTTGCATTTGGACGCAATGGATAGTGAAGATTAGGTCGTTTGAATTCATGATATTAACATTTGCATTTATTTGTATTACAGCTATGGTTGCCTTTGGATTGACCACCTATTTTGACGGAATTATAAACACGCGTGTAAAGGGTGTTCAAGGAAATGAGAATATGGATATTTTGATGATAACTCTAACATCGTTGGGTGATGTCTCTACCTTACTAATCATCGGGGTCATCCTTACAATCATTCGTAGAACCAGAAAAATGGGTCTTATTTTCTTGTTAACTATCGTATTCATAGCTATTTCAATAATCTACATAAAGCCAGTGATTGGAAGACATGCACCTTCTGGAGTGTTTCAAACATCTTTGATCCTCCCTAAACACTTTGCATTAGAAGACGATAGTATGGCACCGTTTGCACGTGACTATTCGTATCCTTCTAACCATGTTGCAATTGCAACTGCCCTTGCTTTTATCGTGGGCTTTGGGATAAATAAAAAATCCAGAATTGGCGGTTTATTGATATGGGCTTTCCCAGCTCTGATTGGCATTACTAAATTATACATAATGCAACATTATTTCACCGACATAATCGGCGGTTTCCTCTTAGGACTGATTATTTCGATAATAACGAGTAATGTGATGCATCTCGACCAACCATTTCTGATGTCTAGATTTAAAGGAAAAGAGGACATAGATAGCGCACGATAGCAGCACGAACCACTTGAAAATCAGAAGCTTAGATAATAGCTATGGGAAATAATGAAATCCATTTCTCTGTGATTATAACACGTAATTGAGAGTCGTAAAAATCGTGTTGCAAATCTAAGTCTATATTTTACAGATAGGAGGTAAAGACCGCTTGTGTCTGTTTTGTTCGACGAGCTTAATCACCTTTTGGACTTTTTCAGCGCTGAATTTTTTAAGTTGAGATGTATTTCTTTTCAAGTGTCTAAGTATAACATCTATTTCTTCATAAGTCAATCCTATCTCGGCTTCTGCTGTTTGTCCTTTCCATAAGTTGGGGCTGCTCTTCTTCTCCAATATGCGATGAGGAACATGCATATATTTTCCTATTTCTATAACCTCAGTCTTATACAAACCTCCCAATGGAATGATGTCAGCAGCACCATCACCATACTTAGTAAAATATCCTAATTCTAATTCACTTCTATCCGATGTTCCCACAACGAGAAGGTGCATTATTCCCGCATAATAGTAGAGTATACCCATTCTCAGTCGAACCGCGAGATTCCCTTGGGCTAACTTGTTTGAAGGGAGTTGTCTCATCAGGTCCCTCTTGGCAGGACCAATTTCGATCACCTTATAGCTTATCTTCAAGTCCTTTGCTAAACCTATGGCATCTTTTCTTTCACGTGGGTGGGGAATTGTTTTAGAATCTGGTAAAACTAGTCCAAGGACTCGAGAAGGCCCTATAGCCTTGACAGCTAGTGTAACGGCTACTGAGGAGTCGACTCCACCACTAAGCCCGATGACAACACCCTCTGAATTCCGCTCTTTAACCTCGCGAGCAATGAAGTCCGTAATAATTTTGGAATCCCTAGGTGGTTGCATGGTTTGCACAATAATTCAGAATTATTTATTTATATTGTGGAATTTGGCTTTGGATTGTTTTCATTATTCCGATCTACTATCTCGAGTGCTACCGATTTCACGATAAGAGAGGTTTCACCAACGGTCAGGTAGAAATGTTTACTGAGATCAGATACTTCCACCATATCAGCACTTGAACCGTCTTTTAACTTTCGCCCTTTTATAAGACGAACATGTGGTGTATAACGTTCAGGAATGTTTGGAACCCATTAACTTCATCGTCGTCGAACCATAGATCAAATGGGCACAATGTGTCTAATTGACGTCTATCTATTAAAAAGGTTGTCGTGTGCCACCCTCTTCGTTCCCAAGTTGTCTATCTAATTCTTTAAGCAGTGACTTTTGAATATCATTCAGCTTTACCGGAACCTTTACGTTTATTCTAACTAGCTCATCGCCTTTGCTATAACTGCCATAGCGAGGTAATCCTTTACCTTTGAGCTTCATTATGGTATTAGGCTGTGTTCCAGGAGGTATTTTTAATTTCTCGGCCCCGTCTAGGGTGGGAGCTCGAACCTCGGTTCCAAGCGCAAGGTCTGTAAAGTTAAGATTAAGGGTGTAAAGCAAATTACCATTTTCCAATCTTTCGAATAGTTGATGAGGTTTAATGTGAATCCTAATCAATAAGTCGCCTGGAGAGCCCGTTTCAGCAGGCTCGCCCTCGCCACGCATTTGTAAGGTTACTCCATCTTCGACACCTGCAGGAATTTCTAGCTTCATTTTCTTGTTCTTCCTAACCTTACCAGAGCCATCACACATGTTGCAAGGCTTGTCGATGATTTCCCCTTGACCGCGGCAGGTTTGACATGGCTCCAATGAAACGAATGTCGAAAACCTATTTTGACTGTAGATACGCCTCGTTTGACCTTGGCCATCACATACACTGCATTTTCTAGGCTTGGTTCCAGGTGATGCTCCACTTCCTGCGCAGTTAATGCATCTTTCAAGCTTTGGTAGCTCAATCTCGTCCTTTCTGCCCTTTAATACATCTTCTAGCGTAAGTTCGGCATCATAAAGTACGTCTCTTCCTTTACGTCGTCCTCCACCAAAGTTAAACCCAAAGCCAAAGGGATCTGCAGCCGAACCGCCACCGCCACCTGCACGACCTCCGAATACTTGATCAAAGATGTCTCTGAATCCACCAAATCCCATATCCTTAAAGATCTCATCGAAATTAGCTTCCGAACCACGGAATACCTCTTCGGCTCCAACGTGACCGTAAGTATCATACCTTTTTCTCTTTTCTTCATCTGATAAAACTGCATACGCCTCCGAAATCTCCTTAAATTTTTCTTCGGCTCCGTATGCCTTGTTTCTGTCAGGATGATACTGTAGTGCTAACTTTCGATATGCATTCTTGATGTCTTCTTTACTTGAATTCTTTGGTACGCCAAGGGTTTCATAATAGTCCCGTTTGCTGCTCATGGTTAAAAATCTCGATAATAGCTTTGACTCGGAAGCGGGATGCTATGATGGAGGTGTCGTGCCTGTTGTACCGCTACTAGTACCCGCGGCCTGTTCAGTACCTGGAGTTGATGCCTCTGTTGCAGCTGCGTTCCCGGCCTGCCCTGGAGATCCCGAAGTGGCTCCTGCTGTCCTGTAAACCTCTGTGCTGACTTCACCAATAATATTTTTCAGTTCCTGTGTCTTTGTTCTGATGTTATCGATATCGTTTTTCGAAATTGATTCTCTGAGTTCTTGAGCAGCCTTGTTAATTTTATCAGCCTGATCTGGTTTAATTTTATCCTTTAAATCTTGCTTTACGAGTTTGTCAGCGGCGTAGATCAGATTATCAGCTTCGTTCTTAACTTCTGCCTCTTCCTTCTTCTTTTTATCCGTCTCAGCGAATTGTTCTGACTCTTTCTTTAGCTTCTCGATTTCTTCTTTTGATAGCTTGGTATTTGCAGTTATTGTGATCTTGGCCTCTTTGGCTGTAGCCATATCTTTGGCACTTACGTTTAGAATGCCGTTCGCGTCTATATCGAATGTAACCTCGATCTGCGGTACTCCTCTTGGAGCCGGTGGTATCCCGGAGAGGTTAAACATTCCGAGTGAAACACAATCTGCGGCCATAGATCTTTCTCCTTGAACAACGTGTATCGTAACAGCAGTCTGGTAATCAGCAGCAGTAGTGAACACTTTGCTCTTCTTTGTAGGGATAGTGGTATTACGCTCAATTAAAGGCTCTTTCAAGCCTCCCAGAACTTCGACACCCAAGGTCAATGGTGTAACATCTACTAGCAGTATGTCTGTAGCTACGTCACCTGCAATAATAGCACCCTGAATAGCCGCGCCCATTGCAACCGCTTCCATAGGATCCACGCCTCGTTCTGGTTCTTTACCCATCACTGTTGCCACAAATTGCCTCACCATCGGCATCCTCGTTGGTCCACCGATAAGAATAATTTTATCGATGTCAGGCGGAGCCAATTTTGCGTCTTGAAGTGCCTGTAACATTGGTGACTTGCACTTCTCCACGATTGGTCTCAATAGCTCCTCCAATTTTGATCTACTAAAGTTGAGAACAAGATTTTTTGGCCCTGTTGCAGAGTCATATGCAAGAAATGGCAAATTAATTTCAGTTGTAACTACATTTGACAATTCGATTTTCGCCTTCTCTGCTGCGTCTCTTACCCTCATCATTGCCGCCTTGTCATTTCGTATGTCCAGGCCGGATTGTTTTTTGAATTCCTGCAAAACATAGTCTACTATGTTATTATCCATATCTGTTCCACCAAGTTGAGTATCTCCCGAGGTGCTTTTCACTTGGAATACTCCACCACCCATCTCCATAACTGTAACATCAAGCGTTCCACCACCGAAGTCATAGACTAAGATCTTTAGGTCTTTCTGTAGTTTGTCTAAGCCGTAGGCAAGGGAAGCCGCAGTCGGTTCGTTAATAATCCTTACCACTTGCAACCCTGCTATTTCACCGGCGTCCTTGGTTGCCTGTCTCTGATTGTCGTTAAAGTATGCTGGAGCTGTTATCACCGCTTTATCAACAGTATCGCCCAGAAAAGCTTCGGCATCCCTCTTTACTTTTTGCAATATGAATGAGGACACTTGCTGTGGAGTGTAGTCCTTGCCAAATACGTTAAATTTGAAATCGGTTCCCATCTTTCTTTTAGCAGCAACTATGGTGCCTTCTGGATTTGAAATCATTTGCCGTCTTGCAGGCTCACCCACGATCAGCTGACCTTCGCGAGTGAAGGCAACCACTGAAGGAAAAGCTTTTCCTCCTATGGAGGTCCCTTCAGCTGCCTGTATTATTGTGGGTTTACCGCCTATCATTGCTGCAGCTGCAGAGTTACTAGTTCCAAGATCAATTCCTATAATTTTTCCCATTTCTAATTTTCAGTCCCTTTTTTCTGTTTTTTCTGTATCATTAACGGTATTTTTAACTATCTTTTTAGAGATTTCGACGACGCTCGGTCTTAAGACTTTATTGTCTAGCATATACCCTTTACGAATTTCATCTGTGACTGTGCTTTCCGGTATATCGTCCCGATATGAAAAACTGATGGCATCATGAACATTTGGATCAAATGGAGTTTCGATTGTCTCAATTTCTATAACGCCCTCCGACCTGAGCTGATGATCAAAGTTTTTCAGGATTCCTTCTAAGCCTTCAATAACTACTGGCTCGGCTTCACTTTGCTTGGCTATTTCCAGAGCCCGCACGAAATCATCACGAATATTTAGAAATCTCAGCACAAGTTCTGCCTTATTTTCCTCTATCTTCGAACCGACTTGTTTTTCCATTTGTTTGCGATAATTATCAAAATCTGCCACCATGTATTTCAGCTTGTTCAGATTGTTATCCGATGATTCCCTAGCTTTCCGTAACTCCTCCTTGAGAGATAATAATTGTTCCTTTGCAGCAACTAGCTCATCTTTCAATCTTAGAATATCATCCTGCTCTATTTGTGAATTATTTTTTTCTACCTGTTCGACTTCTTTACATTCCTCTTCCAAAAGAAACCAGCAAGTAAAATTTAGAATAAGCTAGATAATTACATATCGTTTACATCTTATAACTAGAAAAAACGCGAAGACAATATTTTGATCAATTGAAAAAGAAAAGATGTTAGATTTGCCTCAGGCCTAGGATATTCCTAAATTTGGAAATGATGCTAAACTAATCCCTAATTCTCCTTGGATTTTTCTAATTTTGGTAGCATATTCAGTCATTTTGACGTTGTCACTCTGAACCTTAGCAATTCTATAGCCTTTCCACGCTTTTCTGAGTGCTCCCCAACTTTGGCCTGCTGAGAAACTATTTTCAATCTGCTGTGCTGGTGCTTCTGGATGAAGCGACATTATTGCTGTCATATCTTTTGAGATGATAACATGAGAGGTACTTAGAACACATAGTTAACTTTATCCGCTCTCGTAGTAAAAACACTTGATACAATCGCATTTACATAATCATTTCATAAATTATGTTCAAATTCGATATTATCTGCATAGCGGCAGTTCTAAAATTAAAAATATAATGAATCTTTAGACATTAAACTGTTGCAAGTCCTTAAATAGAATAGGTCAGCACCTCAAAGTCCCAATACTCAACATCACCAAAGAATATCAATAATGTTTACATTTCTAACCGAGAACTCACAAAGAGGTGAAATAGACATGCTAAGCACATTAAGATTCTCTATGACGTGTCGCTAGTTAGGATACACGATAATCAGCCGTCTGCTGATTGGACTTTATTAATAGCCATGAAAAAAGGGATTTCTATACAATATAAAATGATTGTAATATTTGCGGATAAAATGATCGCGCGATTATTGTATCCTGCGTAATATATCATTCTATGTACGTGGTCAGATTTTTTTCAGGCATAATTAGCCTTAATCGAAGATCTTGCACCGCAAGCTTCACACAATAGGAAGCCTAACTTTTTGTTCTTTTCAGTTCGCGTATCGGGACTTCCGCAGACTGGACATATCACATAATCCTTGACATATCTGTCGATTAGTGCGCCAAACGATGACGGCACCTTTCGTCCAAGAAATATTACTCGTTCACCTGCAATATATCCAGCAGAAGCAAGCTCCTTGTTCAGATACAATAATAACTTCGCTGGCTCTCTTCGCAAGGCTTTGGGAAATTCCATAAAGTTCCTGAAAATTGTGCGTTGGCCAACCCAGATGATTTGGGGAGTAGGGACTTCCAATCTTGATACTGCTTTTCGTGATTCGTTTCCCAGTTTGTCTTGTAATCGTTTGAGCATTATTTCGTAATCTGACTTTGTCTGTAGCCTCACAAATAGGGTTATATTTTCTGATTTATGTGCTTTGTGGCTAACAGAACAGCTGTTGAATTTGAATTTTGTATGCAGTATCGTGTATACATCTTCTTATCGCAAGATACTGATCCAATGCATTTTATCGCTAGCTTTTCGATCTGATTAAACTAAAATCTGAGTGCTCTAACCTTCTTTGTGATACCTGGATTGCTGTCGGGGAGCAGTCACAGCCTATCCAATTTCTGCCTAGTTTTTGGGCTACGGCTAATGTGGTTCCGGAGCCGCAGAAAAAGTCTGCAACAAGATGTCTTGCCGTCGAAAATTGCCCTATTATTCTTTCCAATAATTGTGTATGTTTTTCGGTATCATACCCTGTAGAGTAACAGTACCCTTCGATGTCTGTCCATAAATTGTCAAGAATTACGTGGGTCTTTGGTGGGATCCAGTATTCGGGATATTTGACTCCTGGGCGTTTGCGAATAAATTCCATATTTTGATGAGTTTGCATCCAATATTGGTCCAGCGGGATATCCGCGAATTTGCTTAGGTACAACTTGTAATTTTCTATTGCCATTTGTGCCCTATCCTCAGACCACTTCCATTGTCCTCTCTCTGGTATAAAACCAAAAAGCTCGTATTGCATCGTAGGTCTATTTACATTGCTCCAAAATCCCATCCATTTTGAGGCTCTACTATTTTCAACAAGAGGATGTTGAAATTTCGTTCCTGCAGATTTTGAATACCAAAGGATAGAATCGTTAGCAACATGCATTCTATCTATCGACCTGAACTGATAAAGAAGGTTTTTCCGTCTCCCTCTTTTTATTATGATTTCATTACGAAAGTTTTCATAACCAAAAATTTCATCCATTATTACCTTAACATAATGTAATACATGCCAATCAAGATGGATAAAGATTGATCCGTTAACAGAAATCAATTTTCGCATAACTTCAAGTCTCGGATATATCATATCCAAGTACTCATTGATATTTCCCCTAAATACATCTTCAAACGCAGGATTTTCGATATTTTTTTTACGATGAAAGTACTTCTCGCCGCTGTTGAAAGGGGGATCAATGTAAATAAGATCAATTTTTTGTTCAAAGCCTTTTTCAAGTAGATAATTCATCGCAATGAGATTGTCAGAGTGGAAGAGCAAGTTCCCGCTCTTAGAATTCTTTAAGATCTTGATGCCATCTTTGATCTCAGCTCCTTTTACATATTTATTCTCTGATGCCCAACAGAGTTTAACTCCGGATTTTTTTCCTTTCAACTGCGAAGGCATGTTGATTTTATTCGGTAATGGTAATAATCAATATCAATGTAACTCGAGAGAAAGAGAGAAACTTAGAAAGACCAGTGATGGTTTAATGAGTGAGATGCGGTTCTCTTCCATTCTAGTGGAAGGCCGGGCCGGCATGGCTTAACACTAGGAACAGAAAGATTCCCGCAACAATAACTACTGCCGCAATCATTAGTAAATGTAATGTTTTATATTCTTGCCCTTAAGCGTTCTCCACAATGTGGTGGGTCCTGCTTTATTACCTTCAGATGTCATAGTGCAGTATATATCAGTGAGAACATATATTTTAATGATTAAGACGTTATTTTGTATTTTCGTCATAATATTGTAGTATCCCGAAATTATTAACGCTTCGTATCATGTTTCTATTTCCCATTCAATCACCTTAATTTATTAATAGCAACTGGTAGTTGCTTCCTCCTTCTGTCTATCTTTTTGTAAAATGCTTGGATT
>JBAVTY010000448.1:0-6744 GCA_049696495.1 Candidatus Nitrosopolaris sp. | reverse complement strand
TTTGGCCAGGATATCAGGCCTATCAAATTTAGAATGCTAATTAAGATGGATTCTGAAGTACTTATTGGGGCTAGCCTTCTTTGGGTGGACCTGATCGTTTTTCACCAAAACATTAGACACCTTTAGGAGAGCTTTATACCAAACGATCAATGGAAGTTAGCAAAATGAAAACATGGAATTATGCCCCAGCCTCAATTAGTTCGCTCATACTGGGTGTCATTAGTGATACAATTCTGTTATTGGTAATACCATATGCTCTCTTTTTCGTTAAAATTCTCGGTAGTAAGTATTGAGAGTTTCTTGTATGAGACTAATTGTTTTAAGCAGATTCAGATTACTTGTTCTAGAATTTAATTTTCTTGATGCCGTGGAGTCAATAATTGACTAAAAACATCATGACGTCCCTTCTGGAATGAACCTCTGTTCTATATATAGTTAATTCCACAGGTGTCTTCCCCCTTCATAGCGGCTGAGATCTGATATAGAATATAATATAAAATAGTAATAAACTTAGATATGCGCTCCAAAAAGGTTATATCAACGGTTTTATGATACCCTGGCATATCCTTACGTTCTCTAAACAAGCCATATATTGGCTTGTTTAGATATATTCTTTTTTGTTTTACATCAGAGGTGCGAATTTCATAATCTAACCTCTCCTATAGAAGTAAAAAGAACATATGCACGATTGATAGGCCCAAATAAAAAACACATAGACCTTCACAAGGTATTTGACAAATCTATTATCCAGAATGGTGTATTTGAAGGAAGATATAGAACCACAGATTTAGATTCTGTCAGTCAGGCACTGTTAGGAATAGGAAAATATGGTAGACTAAATGCAGGAATCTCTGACATTTCTTCATTACCTATCGAAGAACAAAAGCGGTATGTAAGAAGAAGTAGCGAACTTGCAATGCTTCTCGCTCAATATAATAATTGCCTTGCTTTAAGAATCATGAAAATTTTTGCAGGCTATTCAGGAATGGACTATTTCATTGTTTGTCATACTGAGATTAGTAAATGGTATGCCAACCGATACCGAAAGATGTTGGAGTCTGGGGAATGTACTGTTACTTATACGCCATATTACAAGTTAGATAAACAAGCAATAGGTGGTGGACACCATACGCATTCTACTAAGGGATTTTTCATAGGAACTAAAATCTACGAACTTGATGTAAACGGTCAATATTCTCACATCGTAATAGATAACAATTTTTCATTTGATACCTTGAACTGTACTTGCTGCAAAGATAATGAAAATGCACGAATCAAAGAGGAGACTATTGACACAATAAATGAACAGCTGCAAGAAGACAATATCCCTCGTAAAGTAGATAGATACTGGGTATGTCAAAAGAGAAACGGTGCCTATCCCAAAGTATTAGAACAAACACTATCTGATCGTAGCAAATATTTGAATCTACTAAAAGAGGAAAAAGATAAACCTGATTGTGATTTAAAGTTAGTAGAGGAATACCAAACACATCAATTAGGTGCTAAACTATTTGCTAATGCTGGCTTTGGTCTATTTGGTAATGAGTATTTTGAATTTGCCAATTATCAGGTTGCTGAATGTATAACAGCAGAAGGTAGACGTATCCATAAACAAATGGAATCATTGGCATAGAATGAGCCTTACAACTTTGAGGTCGTGTCTGGCTTTACTGATTCAACGTTTTTTAGAGATAAAGATACAGAAGCAGACATAGAAAAGGTACAAAATTTTATGCAAACATGTAAAAATAAACTAGGTGTTATCGTTGAATTAAAAAATGTATTCGTTAATTCCATTTTCTATCTTAAAAAGAATAGATATGTTGCATGGACAGGCAATGAAAAAGATGAACCAATAATAAAAGGTCTTGATGGTCTAAGTGATTCAAATCCATTATGGGTTCGGAAATGGTTTAAGAAAATTGTTGTTGAAATAGTCAAGCATCCAAAGACAAGATTTGGTGTAATACCTCAAATGATTACGGAAGCTTTTGATGAATTGAACAGTGATCGCATCAACCCTGCGGAAGAACTGAAATTCACACAGCGTTTGAAGCTACATCTTTATGAATACAAAGATCATGTGAGAACAGGAAGACTTGCCAAATTACTTGTTAAAGACAAAGGTGACCTTGTGTACTGGTACGAGACGTACACAGAAGAATATGATAAGAGAAAACAATGTTGGAAAAGGAAAAAAAGCTATTCTGTTAAACCAGAGAATCTAAACCTGGATACATACAAGAATCTGTTGCTTAACAAACTAACAGATACCCTAGAAATTGCAGGATTTAAGATGAATGATTTAATGTCTCACATGCCAAAACGATGCCCATTAATAAATTCGGAGGTATTACGATTGAGCAATAATCTACAACCTACACCAGATGACTATATCAAAAACTTTCCATTTCCGAATTTACGTGAACGACAATCTTATGTCTTAAGTGAAATAGCTACTGCTTTTGCTTCAGGCTATAAATACATAGTATTAGAAGCCCCTACTGGTTTTGGTAAAAGTCCTGTTGCAATAGCTGTTGCACTGACTTTAGGCATAAGTTACATATGTACGTCGACTAAGGACTTACAGATCCAATACGCAAAGGATTTTCCCTTTCTAAAAGTAGCAAAGGGAAAGAACAATTTCATTTGTGCGGTAAAAGAAGATTTTGTCAGAAATGGTACTTTCAAGTGCGGATTGTGCGTTTCAAACGAGGTAAAAAAATGCCACCATACAACCGCAGATTATGGACCATGTATGAGTAATGAATCCTACAAAAAAAGTGGTTGCAAGTATAGAACATTTCTAAAACATTACAGAATAAACAACAAGGGCACGAGACAGGAAGAAGTATTCATTGATGAGCATATGACTGATTGTTATCAACAAGAATATTCCCAATGGTTACATCTTAAGAATTTACATGAAAAAAGAGAATGGAGACCTTGTGAATATTATCACCAGTTAAACATCGCATTAGCATCAAGCCATTCTATATTGAACTATTCTATTTTTTTAGCACTTCAATACAATACGCCAAATATAAGAATATTCCTTCCTGCAAGAGATGTACTGATATTAGATGAAGCGCACCTATTAGAATCAGAGATCGTAAGGTTTAGAGGAATATCTATCTCGAAAAGACGATGGAAACGATACATTCCCAATCTAAAGATCATCGATTATGGATATGACGATATAGGAAAGTGGATTGATTTTCTTATCGACCTTGAGGCAAGAATGCTTGTTTTAACAGGAGATGGGTCCTTGGTAGAAGAATTATAAACATTTCGAGAGAGAGGTATAACTGGACAAGTAAGAAAGGTTCCTTCAGTAAGAAAAAGGTAGAGGCAGCTTCGGATATAGTTGAAAGTGACGAAAAGAATGATGATGAATATCTCTACAAAACATACGGTGAAGAAATAGCTGTCGAAGCTATAAAAGATACAGAGAAACTGACAGATATAATAAACATTATTCTTTCTAATCCAAAGAACTGGATCGTGTCGGAAATAAAAAAACAAGGTCATGAAGTTATACACGTCGAATTAAAGCCGCTCGATGTATCTTCTTATTTCAAAGATGTGTTTGAACGATATGGCAAAATCCTAATGATGAGTGCTACAATTTTGGACAAGGACGCATTTTGCGCAAGTCTTGGTCTTGCGCCTGAAGAGGTGAAATTCATACAGGTTCCATCAGACTTTCCATTACACAATAGACCCATCTATCCCTTGAATATAGCTTATCTTAATTCTGATAGTCTGAAACTACAGGAGGTTCAAATCAAGATTGCTAGGGCAATCGATAATTTGATGACTTTCCACCACAGTCTGCGTCACCAATATCACAACTGGCAAATTCACTTTTTCCTTGTTGGTATCCATACTTATACGAACTTTCGCTTGTCGCGTGTGCTACATAACTAAAAAGCAATAACAATGGTATCAAAAAAATAATGGTGTGTTTCAATTGTCGTACCTCCACGCTATGTGTGGCAGAACATGGTACGCATTTGTGGTTCGCATCGGAATTATTAATACTGTTTTTGATATATTGATTATACATACCTAACATTTCATCCACTGACTCTTATTCCAAGTAGTTGAGATTAAGTAGCGATTTCGTTGCAATTTCGTTGCAAATATTTAATACCCTATTCATTTTGCCTTTTCATCTCACCCAGTCTTCTAACCCTTCTTGAACCTTATCATTAGTCCTGGTACAAATCCAAACGTAGCTACTATTGGTAAGCCTGATGCCGCAACAGCAGATGGATGCGATGCGAATTGCGTTGCCGTATTGTTAAGCGCATGAACAACCTGTTCTGATGCATTAGTTAGTGTACTTCTTGAGGCATCCTCCATCGCAACCCATTTTACATCTACCCATCCTCTGTATGATAGATATGCAAGACCAGCTACAAATAGTCCGATAACTACTGCTGCTATTTTCATGACCTTCTTGATGGCATATCCAGCTACTGCACCAAGCAGAAATCCCCCGCCAGCAGAAAATAGGAAGTCCTCAACTGGCAATTCAGACGTCCGCACTCCTTGTCAATTATGGTACACCATTGCTTCCGTGCATAGTAATTAGAAGAACGGTGTCGTATATAAGATGATTGACGTGAACGGCGTGTATAGCGTGAAGACGGTGAGAAATGCAAATAATACTAAATGATATAAGATCCAGATTTAATATTCAAACGATGAAACCAGGACTTCGCGTTCATATTGCTACAGTAGGGTTTCAAGTTAGGCGCATAACCGATCCCCTTATCCGAGAAAAGGCAGACAAGGTCTATCTCCTCACTCGATCACGTGATGACAAAGCGACAGCTTACCTAGACAAGGTAATGAAAATCCTTAGAAAGGAAAGATATCTCCAGATAGAGAAAAGAGCAATGGATATATGGGATCTTTTTGACTGTCTTAAAACTTACAAGAAAATAATTAATGAAGAAGAAGACAAGGGAGGAAAAAATACCCATATTTACATTAATGTCTCTACTGGAAGTAAAATATCATCTGTAGCTGGGGCTATGGCCTGTATGATATGGAAGGGGACTCCATACTACGCACATATTGAATATAATGACAAAAAGGATTCTGCAGACGGTCTTCCAGATGAAGATGTTACCGTAATTGATGAAATTCCGGTCTATTCTATTAATAAACCAAAGCCAGAGTCTCTCGCTGTTCTAAAGATACTAAATAGTATGAGGAAGGAAGGAGAGAGACCAAAAATGATGAAAAAGGGTAGGTTGATAGAAGAATTGGAAGAAGCGGGCATAATTGACAAGAATGCATCAATTGGAGCCAAACACAGCAGGCTAAAGGGATTACTCAATTCAATTAGCATAGCCGGTTCGGATAATCCGCTGGTAGAAGTCGAGTATAAAGGAAAACAAAGTAACGTTATTCTTACTACTCAGGGTGAAAGTACATTGAAAATATTTGGAGACTGAAAATGTCGTTAACACATGAAGGTAATCCTACAAGTCTGGCTAGAAGATGTATCGTTTAATAATCCTTCCACATAAAAATTGAATCTAGACGGTGAACCTATGAATGGAAGAAGGAAAAATGAAGATACTTTTTGACAAAGTAATTGACAAGATTATAGACTTTGGACATCCGGAGCTCAGTCAAAACCAAATTTCAGAAGAGAAAGACATGACTTCCCAGAACCTGTTAAGGAAAAGGTTCTAGAAAGGCAACGTCATAGATGCGCTGATTGTAAAAGGGTATTGAATGTGGTTGATTGGCATCACAGAAATGGCGACAGATCAGATAATAGCGAGTCAAATTGTGTAGCTTTATGTCCAAATTGTCTTGCAATTAGAACACGAAGACATTCATAGCATCAAGTGATCGTCCGACTACAGTTGAACTTACCATCCGGTCCGCTCTTTTTACTGTGGCAGGTTGCCTAAGAATAGATTATCGGTAGCGAGAAAGGTATCCCCCGTATTGCTAACCATTGCAACAATTCCTTTTTGATCTCCCTGATTTTTCGCTACTAGAATCAGGAGGCGTGCCCACTGGGAATGGCTTCTATACTAAGTAATCTTTTATAGATACCCATGCTACAGCTTCGGTATGATGCAGAACATAATGATGACATTACAATGTATGACGGTGTCGCTCTTCTAGTGTTTTGACAAAAGATTAGAGTTAATGAGGTCGTGAGCCAAAACACCGATGACAAATTAATCAAGCTCGTTCAATCTTCTACTCATAAACTTATGGAATCCTTTAGAGATAAAACTGAATTATTAACAGCATGTTCAAATGATATCAAACTTCTTTTGCGTGAAGGATATGATGTAAGGATAGCAAAGGAAACTGCGGAGAAGTTTTTTGGCAAGAAAAAGATTTCATTTTTAGCTATAGATGGAACCCAGAGTCAGGACCAGCAACTTGACATGCTGATATTTTATGCCGGTGCCTTTGGATACACAGGACAGCTAGAATTTGTAGAAAAGGGATGTAGTTGTGGCGAGATTTTGGAAGCAAATAACGTTACCAATATTTCAGCTGCAATACCTATCCATGAGGAAGATGCATCGAATGTGGCAGGTGAGATCACTGAATGAGGGATAGAGGTGGATCCTGAAAGACTTCCTTCTACACTAATGCAATTTGCGGAATACTATATGGCTGTAAAGTCGTTGCAGGAAAACCTAGATCTGAAGGTTGTCATACTTGATAGAACACTTGCTGGCGAGGTTGGTCATC
>JBAVTY010000447.1:0-1578 GCA_049696495.1 Candidatus Nitrosopolaris sp. | reverse complement strand
ATCTCCAGACTTATACAAAGACATTCCAGTTTATTCACAACATCAGAAGAAAGACTAGTGTAAGGAAAAAGATGTTTGAACGTATTCTTATAGTTAGCTGAAACATTTACTAAATAAGAGCGATTATGTTATAGGTTATACTCCTTTGACCACTCGGCATTTAGCTTGCTAGTAGAACTATTCTAGTATGACTGACTGGCCTTCCTATAATGAATCACTAGTTAGGCGTGGTCAGGTACTCTTGGATTTTGATGTACTTGATGGATGGGATCAAGAATTATTTCAAATGAACCGCAAGAGATGAGAGAGGTAATAGCAGCAATAGGTCTAATATTCCTTGTCCTTATTCCCGGTTCAGCATTTGCATATTGGGTTCCTGATTCTTATGGACAGGAAATAGGACAGAGAGTACCAGGACCGCAAGGCGGAAATCTCGGCGACAATCCCGGTCCCAGTCTTCCCTGGCTAGGAATATTTGGAAATCCAGGCTACCCATATCCACCGGTCTATGGCGGCTATCCGGGATACAACCATCCCGGCACTGACACAGTAACACATTTCAAAAAAAAATCCTATGGTTCCTATTTTTATGCCTATTTTGTCAGTTATTAAATATCATAGTATGTAGCTACATATACGATGTCCACAAAAGTATTTCAGAATCAAAAATATCAAACCTGCATAGATGCCTGTAACGATTGTTTTGAAGCATGCGAAGCTTGTGCTACGGAGTTTCTTAGAGAACAGGATGTAAAGGTGATGACAGAATGTATACAGTTGTGCCGTGAATGTGCTGAAATTTGTGCTAGCTCATCCAAGTTAATGTCAATGGATAGTGGTTATGTGAAACAGGTCTGCAGTCTGCGTACCGACGTTTGTGATGCGTGTTCTCAAGAATGTGAAAAGCACCAAAAAATGGAACACTGCAAGCTCTGCGCTGAAGCATGCGGAAGATGTGCTGAAGAATGCCGCAAAGTGGTTGGATAAACACATAACAACATGAAAATGGAGATATGATAGTATCAATTATTTATCCTGTTCTCAACCACTAAATTGACCAGTCCAGATACGAAATTGCCGTACTATAGTCGTCGCGATGGAAGCCAAAGTCACCATGGAACCCCCGAAGCTACTAAGGGACCTGATGCTTCCTATTACTTTCATCCTCTATCTCATATCTAAGCCTAAAATTCCACCCAATTCTCTTTTGAAACCTCATAGATCAAGATTCTTACTTTATCCTGTTCCGTTTTCATGATGCTTGCTGTCTCCGCAGTCAATACCTTAACTAATTCTCTTTTCTGTTCAACGGACCTTCCTTGGCTTACAGTAATTTGTATTACCGGCACAATTGTTAAATTGTGTCCATAGATTATATCCGATCTAGTACCGTTTTGACCACAAAATGCGCTAGGTAGTTGTTATGCAAGTATTCAGAAGTTATCCATTGTGTTATGTGTGTGAAGAATGTACTTTCCTCCAAATTAATCGCTGTGTGCTGTAATGACGCCTAGATGGGTAGAACAGTTCCTTCATTTCGGAAGTTCATTAGAAGAAAAAGAATGGATCCGAGGAAGG
>JBAVTY010000446.1:0-4920 GCA_049696495.1 Candidatus Nitrosopolaris sp. | reverse complement strand
AGTGCCAACTGTGGAAGGTCTAAAGATTACATTATACTGAATGCTGGCCCCATAGCCACATTTAGGTCAGACAATATGATATGGGACTTTAAAGACTTGAGCATAAGAGAAATACAAGCTCCCTCTGATGTTAAGAGCAATACTCTAAAGCAACTTACAACTAACACTAGCTCAACATATAATCCGTATATATTTGGCAATGCCACCCAGGAATGGCTAGACAAAGAACACAGCATCAAGATCTTGTTTACTCCTTCACCCGAATACCCTCCCGTAGGGAATACTACACAACTGGGTTTTAGTGTACAAGATTTGAAAACTGGTATTAATCTAAAGAACGAGACTGCAACTCTTACTGTAATAAATAATTTTACTGCCAATATTGGTAATGGTGCAAATAAAGGAAGTGCAAACGCGGACTTCAATATATTTAAGAATATATCAGCTCCTAACGGTAGTTTCTCTGTAAAGTACCATTTTCTGCAAACAGGAACACATCAAATCATTGTATCAATAAAGTCAAAGAATAATGTATTTGCCGCTCTGGCTTCTTTCAACGTCCTAGTGTCTAGCAACGCCGGCTCATCAAATTCTAATGGTCTTCATAACCGGGCCTTTTCTACCTTTAGTACTTATTTTGCCCATCCACCGTACTCCACTTCAAGCAGTAATATCAGCCGTGTTGTTAATAGTAATAGCAAGGCGATAATGTTGGGCTTTGATGATGGATGGAAAAGTCAAATAACATATGCAAAACCCATTTTGGACAAATATGGTCTTAAGGCTAGCTTCTTTGTTGTATGTAATTATGTTAACTCCGGAAATATAAGACGTATGAACTGGCAAGATATTGCAAGATTGCAAAAGGATGGTATGGATATAGAATCACACTCGATGAATCATCCTCTTTATCTTAACAAACTAATCCAAAAACAATTGGATTACGAAATTGGTGGCTCAAAACAATGCCTTACTAGTCATGGATATAATTCTACGATTTTTGCCTATCCATACAATTCGGGGTCAAATGACCCAGCAGTGGTAAACACAGTTGCCAAGTATTATAATATAGGAAGATCTGGAACGGCACCGCTTATGTTCCTGAATTGTATTGGCTTTAAGAAACATCCGCAAACTGATTGTAGAACCTATGGATCCAATACCGTACTGAATTACGCAAATAGGTATGCGGCTAGAAGCTTATCTTTTGATATAGTAGAAATAAAAGATTCATTTAATAACACTAAAATCTTTTCTGACTTTGTCAAGGTGGTAAATAGCCAGAGTACTTATAATCATGGTGGAAAGATAAATGCAGTTCCTTTAATTATATTTCATAATATAACTTTCACTATTAACCGTCCCTATAATACCAATGCAGGACTGTTTGATCAATTGATGAAATATCTATATGAGGATCACTTTAAAGTATTAACTTACAAGCATCTTGGATACAACACACAGGATAATACATTTTATTTAAATGGTATATCTTGATCGTTATTCGTTTGTAGTATCCTGAAATTATTGACGCTTCGTCTCATGTTTCTATTTCCCATTGAATCACCTTAAATTATTAACAATAAGTGGTAATTGCTTCCTCCTTCTGTCTATCTTTTTGTAGAATGCTTGGACTGGCTTTGCAAGTATAGGTACTGTCTTCGTGATCCTGTAGTAACACCATATCTGTCTAATCCTAGATTCGCTAACATTTTGTAATAATGCAATCTCGTTGGTACTGAGAATCTCTTTCATTTTCTCTCTGATAATCCACCTTATCTTTTAATCAGTCAATTTGGTCACACAATTACTGCTGTGTGTTAATAATTTCGGGATAGGAGATGATCGTTATTTGTTGAAAACACACAAATACTTTTTCCGAACTTCTATCTATGGCTAGCTGTCTCTTCTGCTTGACCAAGGCCGAATCAAGCATTCATCAGAAAATGATACTTTACACTTTACAATGATTTAGCTTCAACGTTTCTGGCTCTCTTTCAAATCAAGGTTATGGGATTTTAAATTCGTGATTAGGCAATTGCCGCGGCAACCTTTTAGTGCGTTGTAGGAATCAGAAAGCTCATTTTAAGGATAAAGTGCAAGGTACAACAGTTATGGGACTAAAAGGAGGAAAACATAGTAGAGCTTCCAGATAACACCGCAAAGCATACGCGTAGCAGTTGACAAAGCATACGATAATTTCTTAACAGCATTCGAAGACAAGACTGATACCTAGCCATACTAAGTTATTGAGCCAGCGACATGTCATGACCTATTCGCTAGGTCATTATTTACGTAATAGGAATTTTTGCAATTAAATGTCGCATATGATAATTAGAATATAATAGAATAGTTGCAAATTACATAAATAACTGCACTGCACAAAACAATTTATTCAACCATCTTATATGATCTTTGTAAGGAGATATTATGCACTTCATGCTATACAGAAAGCTCTTCATCTTACTATTATCGTTATTCGGCGTTCTAACAATGCAGCAAGAACTAGCTTACGCTGCCGCAATTGCGCATGGTCACAAACCGAGCTCCTCAACATCAACGGCTTCCATTAGTCAATCTATTACTACAAAACCAAGTAAGAACACTGCATTAACACTATATTTTCAACGAGCGGAGAAGCAAGCGGTAGAAGACGGTTCCAGATCCGTAAGAGACGCTGGTAGCGCTTGTGCTAACTTGAATGGGACGCAGCTACAACAATGCGCATATCTTTACAACAAGGTGTTTGACGAGACATGTCCAAAGAGTCCAGAAAAGTGTAAGGAATAACGGGATTAGAATTATTTGAATGGTGACAACAAGACGAATATGAGAATATACAAGATATGTAGATGTCTTAGCAGGAGTAGATAAATCATGCAAGAAACAGGAAGAATAACAACCGTTATCCGTTCGGAATCATTTTCTCCCCGAATGTAATGAGTCAGCGAGTAGCAGTACAACTATGAGACACTAATGCAAAAGAATCGATCTCTGAGAAGTCAGTATCAAATTCTTTTCATGGAAGAGGTAATAAGAATACTCTGGAGTGAGATCAGTGAGTCATGAATATCAACTCCTTTTCCTTCATATTACAAATCCTCGCTATTTTTCGATACCACGATTTTTTTGAAATAACCAAGTAAAGGGATCTCAAAGAGTTAGCAACAAGGAAGTGTAATAAGTTAAGTATCATAATTTAGACCACCCCACATCTAAAATGATTAACATTTAGGCAATTGCATGTTGACAAAAACTGAGATACTTAACTTAGTTCCACACGGCATTACGCCTCGGCTACTGGTTTAGAGACTTGCTTCAATGTACCAGATTTTAAAGCTGTAGTCCCTCCACCTAAAGGATTTTAAAGCCATAGTAATATTCATTCAGGAAGCAAACACCATTAGCTTCCTGTCACGTTTTATCCTCAATCCATTCCTAGCGCATGGCCTTTATTGGCTAACACCACCCTTTATACCATCATTCTAGTGGTTTTGCTCACCTATTTCGCAATGCCTGTCTTGAGCAGATTGCTGCGACGACGGTTATACCCAAGGACCACAAATTTGAAGACACATTACATTTCATGCTAACTGGTATTTTCTCCAGGGAATATGCAGAATCAGGTGGATTTCCAGTACAGTCAGAGGCCAAGACGATACGTTTGTGGCTCCGCGTTCCGATGTATAATATCTGTATGATTGCTATCACCGCATCTGACAAGACAAAAAGGTTGGAATAACATTACCAATACCGTCTTGAAAGAGTTTTGAGTTTATTCCAGGGATACTCAATGGAGGCAATATATAACCTGTTCAGCATTCGTCCGATGAAAATTTGCTTATTCATATTCATTTATTCCAACCAAGCTTCAAGTATAAGCGTATTGCTAGCCATACTGCTGCCAGATATACGATTAGACCATATATCAAGCCAAATCCACTGACGACTACTATTGCTACTAACATATTTGATGCCTAAAGCATTGGCTATAGACCAAATGATTAATATTCAAGGTACCAGCAAGATTCAAATCCCGCTGGCTACCTGTATGATGAGTCTTGGATAAAGATGCTCAACACTGGATTGACAAACTCAATCTTGAGGAACATCCAGAAGGAGGATATTTTGTCGAATCTTATAAGGCCGAAAAATTTGTAAGCCTGCCAGAATACGATGGACTTCGTAATGCCTGCTCTGCGATCTATTATTTACTTGAAGGAGACCAATTTTCAACCTTTCACAAATTGAAGTCAGATGAGCTGTGGCATTTTTATGCGGGGAGCAGTTTAACCCTGCATATAATAGAAACAGATGGCAGATTAAATGAGGTCAGATTAGGTCATGATATTGATAATAAAGAAACATTTCAAGGAGTTGTAAAGTCAGGGTCTTGGTTTGCAGCATCTATTAATAACCATAATTCTTATTCTTTAGTAGGCTGTACTGTTTCACCAGGATTTGATTATCATGACGAGGAGTTAGGAGATATGGAAGCACTCGCCAAAACTTATCCGCTGCACAAATTAATTATAGAAAAATATACAAGACCTATTTCTAGAACCCTTATAAATCCTCGTGCGACTTGAAAGTTCGAAACTACGTTGGCCCTGCTGCCTGCTACTATTCTTATATTATTGTTATCTTATTGAAAAAAAAATCTTCATTCTACAGCATCAAAAATTTTTGGAATGATCGTTGCAGCCAGTGAGCAAGCTCTTGTAGGAAATAAAGCAGTTGTATGCCAGTTATGGTATAGTAGTCCATTAGCTGCAAGTTTATCAACATTTGGCGTATCTATACTCAATAACATTAATTCGCTAACTATCTTTCCTAAACAAATATTTGGTTATGTCTAGTTTAAAACGTCTTGTTCTATAATAATTGGCTATAGCGTTTTTTAGATTGAGGAATTTAGGA
>JBAVTY010000445.1:0-2397 GCA_049696495.1 Candidatus Nitrosopolaris sp. | reverse complement strand
CTGGTAAAACAGTTCCCTCCACTTTTTTTATTTTTTCCGAGAAAGTAAACCGAGTTTTATACGTTCGAATAGAAACTATTGCTAGTTGTAGACAGAGATACATTGAAAGGTAGCACTGATACGCCTAAAGAGGCAATTGTGACATCTACAGAGACTTTACAACCCCCAATGCTTTAGTATTGAGAGTATGTCAAATTATAAATCTGGTTTTTCCACGAACCATGCAAAACCTTAAGCTTAAGTTGCTCACAAACATCTTAAAATTGTAATAGATTCTTAATTTTCAATTTACAATTTATAGACATCCTGAGGAGCGAAAAGAAGATGAGCATACTTTGATGGTAGCAATACAACAAACCGAATATTAGATGTCCTAGAAGAGAAGAGGCCAAAGATTATCTGCATAGATGAATTAGACAAGATGCCCAAACAGTTTCAAGACAAGTTGCTCAATTTCATGGAAAACGGGCACATTAAGGTGGACCAGATGCGTAAACATTATGATTTTAAAATTAAGGGAGCTAAAGTATTTGCCGCGTGCAATGAAATCACAAGGCTTTCAAGACCGTTGCAATCCCGATTTCGACGTTTACACCTACCTCGATATACCGAAGACCTACTTCAATCCCATCATTAGTCCTGGCACAAACCCAAACGTCGCAGCCATTGGTAGTCCTGATGCCGCAACAGTAGATCGATGCAATGCAAATTGTGTTGCCGTATTGTTAAGTGCATTAACAGTCTGTTCTGACGCACTTGTTAATGTGCTTCTTGAAGCATCTTCCATTGCAACCCATTTTACATCTACCCATCCTCTGTAGGATAGATATGCAAGGGCAGCTACAAACAATCCAATAACTACTGCAGATATTTTCATCACTTTCTTTATGGCATATCCGGCTACTGCACCGAATAAGAAACCACCGCCTGCCGAGAAAAGCAAGTCTTCTACTGGCAATTCAAAGGTCAGTACTCCTTGTCAATTGTGGCACACCATATTCTTTGAAGTTCTGAATCTCATCTCTGATGGCCATTTCTATGTCCGGTTCATTCTTTACCAAACGACCAATTTGTACGCAATTCCTTATGTTCGGATTAGGCGGTTTCTCCCATATCGCTTTGTCCAACATCCACTTGATCTCATCGTGTCCGCTAATCCCCTTGAAAATGTCCTGACGTTTGAACAGTTGCTTGAAGAATCTCATATCCAATCCCTTTTGACAATCGTATCAAATTTGCCCATACAGAAATGCTTGTTATACTTTTTTTTCGAGTAGAAAATTGCATTACATCTTGCACATCGAAACATCTCCTCTATCATATTGAGCCCTTCTTTGTCCCACAGATATCTTTGTGATGGCGATTTAATGCGTTGATATCGGCAAATATTTTCACGCATAGGTAGCACTCATAATGTGTCATAAGCAATCCGTACCCTGTTTGTAGTGTCGTGAAAGTTCCTTGACAGATGTAAATTGCTTAGCACACAAGTCACACTTGTAGCTTTTGGTCTTCAATATACCTACCCGGGGGATCATCCCACTCCATGATCTATTAGATTTAACAACTTCAATGCCAACTTTTTGAACATCTAGATCCTCTCCTTGGAACGCTTTTTACCTAGTTTGGCCAAGCGCATTTTAGTAATAGCTTCAACGGAATGTCGTTGTCCTGATCTCATATTATTGCCACCTGCTGCTTTTTAGCGGCACGCGCGGCGCGATATCTTTTTTGATAGTTATTTACATATTCTAGGTTTTTAATTCTCCAACGTCGGCCTCGATCTGGATGTCTCTTGTTATAGAATGTGCCGTAATGTCTAGCACACAACCATCCACCTTTACCGTCTTTGTACCAGCGTTCAATACGACCCCTCATCAATGTGATACAAGACCCACTTAGTGAGCAATTACGGGTCATAGTTTAGTCCTCGATATTCCCGACATTATCTCGGTGACGGGCGTTTTACCATCGCGGACATTATCTAAAAGAATGCACCTTTCACCGATAACACCGGTTCTACTCCAAAAGTCATCAGTCGTGTCTCCTGTCATATCTCCCAAATTATATCACTCCTATCTCCCTCTGATAAAGCCAGCCAAACAGCCCAAAGCCATTCCAGAACCAGAATCAACCTCTAAATGCTTTCTACCGCAGATTTGGGCTTGGATCCGAAGGTATATGGCAAGAAACGCCTAGAAGCTTTTCGTGGGGCGAAATGATATGTCGGTGGAGGGAGGGAGAGCGGTACAGTTTTTAACTGGAAACAGTTAAAGCTATGTTCCCACTAGTGTGTAAAGTATGGCATAGACAACAGCCTGGTATTCCCTTACCCGTGCCGCATCATCATCGGCGCAATAGACAGTTGAGTAGATCTTAGAACTTTCCCGTTCCCAG
>JBAVTY010000444.1:0-5015 GCA_049696495.1 Candidatus Nitrosopolaris sp. | reverse complement strand
ATGTAGACACACATATTAAGCCTTGAACTCTAATTTTGATGTTTAATAAAAATGCCCATTACAACTGTGAACGGAGTGGGTACGTTTTACACGGAGTACGGAGACCCTAAAAAGGAGCATGTGTTATTTATACATGGCCTCTAGGTCAACCTCGCATAATCAACAATCTTACAACAGCTGAGAATCTGCCTAGGAGTAATAATACAAAATGAGTCGACAACTGAAACAAATTCTTCATTTGCATCTCTCCTCGTCACTGCTCGTTTAGACCCCGCGCCTCTGATTGCAAAAGAAAAAAATGCATGCAGTCGTATTCGTTTTGTCGCAGCATCTGAACGGTCGCAGTTGCAGAAGCTCCCCCTTCCGTTCGTAAATGAACATAATCTAGGAAATATTCTGTAGGGGCAGAATAAACACGGCTTCGCTTCATAGCTAAAAGATATAGCTACAAATTGACAATAACGTGTAAATCGTATTGTAATAGCATACAGAATATGAAGCAAATTATTTTTGGTACCGTAATAGCTCTGCTATTTTCAGGATTCTTTGTAGAACAAGCATTCGCTCAAGTAAATGGTACAAATGGTGGAATAGCTGGAGGCGGAACTAAGGGCGGCGTAGGCGGTAACGGTGGAATTGGCACAAGTGGCAGTACTATAAATGGTAAAAACGGCACTAGCGCAAATGGTCATAGCGTAGGAGGTACTACAAGCAGTGGAGGAGATTAGAGAGACAGCAGCATCGGAATTATGCCATAGAGAACGGCGTGCTGTTCGTATAATTGTTATATACCATAATGCGTTATTGTGCGTACAACCAATTTACAACAAAACAAAAGCACGCACAGATTTTTCTTTTAATGACTAGACATGTTGTTTCAGATTGTGAGATTCTATATTGATAAAAGTTCCATGACCCTTTAAATCGATGTTTTACTAATGAAACTAGCCGCCATCATTTTGGCCATAGGTGGTGTCAAGCTTTTAGCAATCGTGGTTCCAGATTAAAAACCGTTATACATTCTCTTTCTTCATGGCAAAAGTCGCATTTCCTCAATACCATGGGAGTTCTCCGAAGAGTATCGCTTCTCGTCCGGTTATAATGGAAGCAGCACTTGACTCTTCTTCCCTCAACATATAGTCATCAATACTATTAATATTACTGGCCATACCTTTTTATATCTTGGTTACCGCTCTATCCTAATATATCGATATATAGTAGACTGAGAACTAATGAAATTATCAAATGTGAGAAGCAACATGGAGCAAATACTTTTTAGAGCACAATTTACTATAGAAGAAGGAAAAATAGAAGAATATAAGAAACTCGTACAGGACACGAATGATAGAGTGGATATCTATGAGCCACGATACTCAATCTACTCTATCAGGTCACCAGTATCTAATTTAAGTCGATATTTTCTAGCCATGCTCTGGACATCGTATAGTGTTTCTAGCAGAGGTCTAATACCATCCCATCTTCATGAAAACATTCCATAACTCGAGTATTAGGATACTTGGGTTAGCTGGCCAGGAATTGTTAAATGCCAAAGACAGAACTTCATGGGTGAGGTATAGGGACTGGATGTGGGAAATGTGGCACCTAGGAATAACTTAAATGCCCATCCACTATCACAATCACGCCCCATTCTATTTTTGTATGTTTCAACATCTACTGAAGAAACACATTATTCCATGTCATGGACAGAAAGACAGAATTAGTGATAGCATCATAGTATCTTCAGCCGCTAATCAATTTTAAACCATGCATATAATACCCTCAACAACCAAAAACTATAGTTGAAGATTACCATCTAGTAATGAAGCCCAAACGCTAAAACCAATCATTGATAAGATAATAGTATCTAGGATAACGTTTACCTTTCAATATCTGCTTTATCGTTTTTTCCGAGAGGTTTTCATTTCGCTTGCCGTCACGAAATCTAGAGTGTGCCAGCTGATTGATTATTGTATTCCTCAGTTCGTTTAAGCTTCTGTGTTTTCGTACATTTAGGAACAACACAGTATAATTAGGTGGCTGAATCGTTCCATAGAGCTTATGCGTTATCGTTCTTCTCCCCCTTGTTTGCTCCTTTGGCAGAGAACGCCATTCTTTCCTTGTCAAAATTATCGTAGGTATTTCTCCATGTCGTATCCCTAGCTGGAGTACTTGTCCACTTCCTTCTTTATCCCATGTTCTACGGTATTCTGTCAGTCTCATATTATTGCACTATGCTCAACGAATTTGTGTCCACTTATACAATCCTGGTTGAAGTCATATTTCTGCTCACCGTCCTCCAAAAATATCTATATGATACATGATTAAGCGTTGGACAGTATAATATATCGCCATCTTTCGCAGAACCATCCATCAGGTCCATAGTCTACGCAATCTCTTTGCAAAAATCACATTTTCTCAATGTCATGCCGTTTAAGTTTTTTGGCTGCATATAGGATAGCGACATCATCATCTCTGCAAAATCGTCGCATGGATATTATTACCATAATCTTTCTAACCGATTTTTAATAGGTTGGATATATCCGCAGATTATACTGTATTCTTACCAATTGAGGTGAAGCACCGCAGATAAAGCATATCCGAACTCAGAAATGGAGTTACAAAATGACATGCATAAAGAATCGCAAACCAGCGACTGTGTTAGTCGCAATAGCAGCAATTGCAGGTGTGTTAGTAGTAAGTACGGTGACAATAGGAAGCACACGCATAACATTAGCAGCTAACGACAACACAATAGTATCGCATTTCAACAATACAGGCGTTAACGTGCAATGAGACACAAATCAAAAGCAAGACTGTAAAACTGCTGGTGGAAGCTCTGGAATCTCAGGTTCATGCCAAGCCACTTCCACGGGCAGGATTACCCAAAGCGGTGGGGAGCTTAAGTAATAGCACCCCGCTGTTTTTTTATGACTCGTATCAAAAAACCAATCAGATTCTAAAGATGTTTTAAGAATTCCTCGTGCTTTGTTTGTGTTTGAGTGATAATTGATTTGATAACACCCAGTTTGATTCGATAATGTCTTGGCACGGTTACACGTCTACCGTCTGGATGGTTTAATTGAAAATGGCTGTTACTTATTCGGTCTATGACGAATCCATAATACTTGGTCAAAACTACTAAGACTTTATCCGAATTATGATTTCTAATCAAGTTATACTGAAACTTCTATTTCCATCTTTTTCTTTTCATGCGCCTCTTTATATATCGAGGTCAATATCAATTGAACAGCATCAACCATATTGACCTCTAACTCTTCAAGTGTTTCACCTTGGCTTATTGCGCCGGGTAATTCCAAACACCACTAAACCCACCTTCCACTTCCTCCGTATATACTATGGTGTATCTTGACATTGGCACATAGCGTATCACATGGTTTTATAAGAACCTTTGCAATATGCCAACCAAACGCCTTTTTCATTCAAGCCATTGGCTATCAAAACGTGGCTGCGGAGATTACGGCTTTGAGAGAATCATAACAAGATACTCGTATCGCTTCAATCCGTTTCATACACTTCGTCAGAGCATTGCTTACATAATTGCTCTTCAAGATGTGACAATCCATCTTTGAAGGATAGATCGAAAAAGGATCAGGATCTCTTACAAATCATTTTTTATCCTCTTCCAAGTCATATTTACTATCGTATTTTTCGCATTTACAAAGGAAATCATCGCCAATGCTGTAGTTAATGATTTCGAGTTGACGATGCTCACATTTACAATCCTGCGACAATCCTCCAAAGATAATTATCTACATCGATTGGAGTGCTATTTTTACCGTTCCACCACGGTGCGGTGTGAAGTTATTCTAGACTTTGATATCATAGATAGGTGATATGGTGAATAGAGAAAATGAATGAAGATACACATATTCCCATGAACAACGGTAACCCCTAACAACTGTAAACTGGGATTCGACAAATATTTCACAAAGCAATAAATAAATCTACTAACCAGATTTTAACACGGCTTCTCAAAGCGATATTGTGGAAATGCGTATGCGTGTAATGCAAGTCCTAATTAAAGAGACCGGAAAGGATGAGAACAAAAGTGTAGATAAAGAAAGTATATGGGAAAAAGCCTGCAAACTTTACAGCCCTGTTTCCGAATATACTTCAAGCAATACCATTCTTAAAGACCGTGTATTCCAAGAATTGCTACATTTAGGAGATATCCAATCCTCGCAGACGGATAAAGAAATACGCATTACACGTCATGGCGCAGATAAGCCAAAATATCAAATCCCAGACAACCTTTAGACATAGTTATCTATTGACAAAATGTCGAACGCCAATTTCATGGCCAAAAATACAAAGCTTAGGACCGTAACGGTATCATTTATCATAGCAATAACAATCTAAATAAAAAGTGATTTGACTTTAGGACCCGTCATAGCAATAACAGCAACTTTGACTTTGTACCATGGTTATTCGTAGCACCTTTGGTAAGGGGGTAGCCAAAATCATCGCGTTCGTTCGTTGCGAAGGGACATAGCTAGAAATTGCTCATAACACCTAAATCGTATTCTCATCGCGTACAGAGAATGAAGCAAATAATTTTTGTAGCTTATTTGCTCTACTATTGTTTGTGTAGAACAAGCATTCGCGCAAGTAACAGGAGCAAATGGTGGAACGGCTGGAAGTAGGGTAGCTGGTAGCGGTGGATTTGGCACAAGTGGTAATACAACAAATGGTAAAAATGGCACTAATGCAAATGGCGGAGGAGATGCTACAGGCGGCCGCAGTGGAGACTAACAAATCAGTAGCTAGTGTTTTTTTTCATTTTTCGTAACCTTCGCAAGTACCTCTTTCGTCCTCTCATCCGTGCCTGGAGAGATTCCCAATACTGCTGAGAAACGGAGATTGTGCCCAAAGCGCGTTATTGACGTTTCGACAAAAATTGATCAAACACTAATCGTCATTCTTGCCATGAAATTTGATAGTAGTAGTGTTTAGTTATAGAAATAACCAAATGCCATTTGCAGCGCAAACAGCCG
>JBAVTY010000443.1:0-2004 GCA_049696495.1 Candidatus Nitrosopolaris sp. | reverse complement strand
CAGTAAATGATCTGAATAACAGGGGTTTTTTGGATAATCTACGATATGACATCAAAGAGTATCTCAGACAAACATTTTACTTGATGGAAATATAGCTCTAAGCTTCTAATTACGCAACAGGTCTAGTGATCTGTTATGATTGTTTATTATATATTTAGTTTAGGGCTATAATTTGAGATCATTTGATCCTTTCAGCTAAACAAATGGACTATGTTTAGACACATCATAATACTTGCACATATGGAACACTGTGCATTGATAGAAGGACACGATCCTTCGTCAATACAGTACTTTCAACAATATACCTTTCTGAAAGGAAGAGCATATCACAGTGGATCTTCATGGCAATTGACCAATCATTACATTTATTAATTAGCTTATTGCTCTTTCACTCTTTCCTTACTACGCATTTACAATAGTCGATGCTCTTGTGCGTCAGCCAATGTGTAGCGCAGCCGACTATCCTGTGCTCAGTACAACCACATATTGGACATCGTTTTAATCTCCTATTATCTGTCATTTGCTAAAAGACCTCTGTACTACCTCCACCTTGTAGAACACTATATTACACTATATTAAATCGTTAGCAGTTCTGCTCCGAATGTTGCCGAGGAATAAAACCACATGATACCTAAAATATCTGAAAGTCAAGCAGGAGCTAACGAACGCACCTTGGAATTCTAATGCCCTGGATGTTTAATATATCGAGTTCATTTTGACCCGGAAAGTTATCGGTCTTATTACCAACTATCTCGACTGCAAGATATAATTTCTAGCAGTAGATCTATCAATCGGTGTCAATATCTTTTTTGCTGTCATTATTGTTTCTCTATCAACATTTTTCTCATATTTTCTACGAACATGGACCTGTGGATAGGATGAAGAGTCTACAGTTGACAGTCTTGTTTTGTGGAATAGTCTTGTGCATGGCTCCAGAAATAACGTTAAATGTTGTTCTTGTTTCTGTTGATTGATTCTGATATCCACTTGCAGATGCGTGTACGCCCACTGTAAATACACCTGGTTTAGAATCTTTGCTTATTTTCCACGTAAATGTAAAAATTCCTGAATTACCCGTAGTCCCGTTGAAATTCATTGTGGTAGCGTTGCTGGAATTGGTAACAGTTCCATTTATGTCTGCTCCGGCGATTGTCAAGTTCGAGTTTGCAGCAAAGATCGTTGTTTTAAGAGTTTCTTTAGTGCCTACTCTAATGGGGTCCTTAGCAACATCAAGTGAAATTAATAATAGCTTTGAATTATTATTATTTGGCGATGACACATGTTGTGAACTGGGAGCAGTGATTGCAGGATTGCTATTATCTACTCCAGTTACATTCACGCTGTTATGTGATGTGTGGACGGGATTATTACCACAAGAGAACTTAGCAGTTATCTTATTTTGTCCCTGTTTAATAACGGCATACATAGGAGTTAGCCTGTAATTCCATGTTGAGTAGTCATTAGCTCCACCATGCCCTGTTGGGACAGCTTTTTGATATGGCTTGATACCATTTACAATAACTGAAACTTCGCGATTAGCAGACGTTGAATTAGCAATAGATGTCCCAGTTACCGTGAGGTCGCTGTGTACTGGAATTAGTTCGCCTTTGCTAGGTGAAGTAATCCTTACCAGATGTAGCTTGGTATGAATTGACGGTAATGATGATCGAAGCATATTTGTGGCTTTTGGTAACCTCAACAAATCAAGAACAAAAATGTGATACAGCTGGTGGAAGCTCTGGAATCTCAGGCTCTTGCACTGCAAGCTCCACTGACAACGTTATGCAAAGCGGTGGCATTTACCACAAATAACCCAAAATATCATCAGGCACTTACCTCCACATTTTTTTGGAATATACAAAGGTCTGTTATTTCTATCAGTATTTCATTTCGAGTCCGTGGCTCTAGATCATTCTCAGTTGTGATTCCAACTCATTATCTCCCTCGTCCTCAAGAATTTGACGTATAGAATCCCTCTCCTTGTCTAATATATCATGTAAACAA
>JBAVTY010000442.1:0-10122 GCA_049696495.1 Candidatus Nitrosopolaris sp. | reverse complement strand
CAAGAAGCATATAACATTGCGCGAATAGCCGAAAAGGAAATTAGTCATGGGAACTATCTGGGACCTTTGCAATAAAAGATATTATTTGTGCAAAAGGTATTAGATGCACTGCAGAGTCAAGAATATTGTCTGAGTATATTCCGAAGGCCGATGCAACATGTATTAAAAAAATTAAAGAAGGGGGCGCAATATTACTCGGTACCAACAATTTAAATGAATTTGCATCCGGAATTACAGGAGTCAATCCCTTTCATGGTGACACGAAAAACCCTTGGAATATTTCAAGAATATCGGGCGGTTCAAGTGGCGGTTCTGCTGTTGCAGTTTCAAGCGGAATGGTTTGGATATCTTTAGGAACTGATACCGGAGGATCGATCAGAGTTCCATCATCGCTCTGCGGGGTAGTTGGACTAAAGCCGACCTACGGTCGGGTTAGTAAAAATGGTGTCGTGCCCCTTGCACCATCTTTGGATCATGTTGGGTGCGTTACTAGAAGCGCATGGGATGCAGCTGCTGTATTAGAGTGTATATCCGGATGGGATCCATCGGATAAGATTTCCAGTCGTAAAAAAGTTCCTCAATATACAAAAATTGTCGAAAAATCAAATGTTGAAGGAATAACCATTGGAGTACCAAACAACTACTTCTTTGATTATGTTAATTCTGAAGTCGAAAGTCTGTTCTATCAGTTTTTGGAAAGTTTGAAGTCATTAGGGTACAAAGTATTCTATATAGATGTGTGATGATATTTTTGCTCTCAGCCCAAAAATACGCTTTGTGGGTATTATAAATAGAATGGGAAAACTTGTAGCTGGGGGTATGAGACAAGGCATAAACCCATTAGAGAATAAAGCAGATTCTTCAAAACTATTTTTGGGATTTGCTCTTAGGATTGAAATGAAAAAAGATTTTGATGCAGAGTTTGGCAAGACCATATATAGTTTTTCAGAAAGAGATCGAATAAAACTGGCATCATTTCCCTTAAACAATCATATCTTGCGAATTTCTAAGGAGAAAGAAGAGCAACACCCCACACTAATAGAAAATATTTTAAAAATGATAAGCGCCCTCCGTATACAAAGCTAGCTTGCACAAGAATACCATTCATAGAACTAGGAGATATAGACAAGCGTTTTCGATCAAATCTTGGAGAACCATGCCTTTGTTAATCCAAGATGCTACATCTTTAACATCTATCTTCAATGGCTGTATCAAAACATTTCATAGCGTCATCAGACTTTCCTAATTCGTGAAGTGAGCAGCCTTTGTAACTTAAAGCATCGACATTTTTAGGATCTATCTCTAGTAACTGATAGGTAGTAACTGTAAGAGGTATTAAACGAGTCTATTTTAGACTTATTGATGAAACTAATAAAATACTCAAAAAATTAGACCAAATGAAGACTGATCCTGGATGGTATATGATGATGTGGCATCTACTTGATGCGCTTTTAATGCCCTATAAAAACTTGATTATAATGTATATTACGTCAGATATATTGTTATGGCAACTGAAATCCTTGCTATTTATGAAGCTTAATTCCTTCTGAAATCTCGATTTTCCGCTTACCAGCAAAGTATGGAAAAGACATATTGAGGGAGCCCTTTTTACAATTACATCAACAATCGTAATAACAAACGACCAGAATCTACAAAATATGAACGATTATTAGCTTCTGCCTTAGACAGCTTTGCGAAACATATTGATTACAAAATGAACCCAGAAGTTCGGTTGTCAAGTTGTACTTGGTATACTCCTGATTTTATCATCGGCAACAGACTTATCGTTGAAGTCGATGGAGGGATTCATGATCTTGATTACCGCAGAACGCCTGATAGAATCCGTCACAGAGCCTTAGAAAATATGGGATACAATGTTTACAGAGTCAGAAATAAGCAAGTTGAAAATTCTCCATTTGATGTAGCTGGCATGATAGTTGATAGGTATTATCAGATAATGGAAATTGAAAGTCAAGGTGAAGGTAAAGATCGAGAGAAAATACCCGCTCCAAAGATAAAGAAAATATACAATCCATCTAGACCTGAACCTTTGCCAGAAGATCTGGAGCGGCTTATTCCAGCTTGGACAATAGCACTTCACTCAAAGCTCACATTTGAGAATTGGACCGCTCACTATTTTAAGCAAATCCTATCTATATATGACTCAAGGCTAGTAACTAATCAATGCGCCATGGAAAGAATGATTTTGTATTTACTAGGTCTGAACATTCTGGGTAGACAAGATGCTGGCAAAAATCATGTTGGCAATATGATAGACTTTGAATACTTCTATCGTCTCTTTGACAGAGCCATGGCAATTGTGTCAGAATTGTTCGAAGATCAGGTTGTGGCTATCTATCTCAAAAATTCATTTAACATAACTGCTCCTAATTTTATTAAAAATTTAGTTTTCAATGGTGGTCCAAGAGCAAAGCCTGGTATAATTTCAATCAAAGATGCTGATACTTTAGAATCTAATATTGATAGTTTTAATCAGAACTTTTCCAAAGTAGGAATAGCTGTGGCAAAGCGTGATGTAGTGATTGAGTGTAGGGAAGAGTTAGAAAAGCTGAAGAGAAGGAAGGAATATGATAGGATTTCGTCCTATCGATGGTTAGCTGAGTGGCTTAACCTGGACAGCAAATCAACTGACATTGATGCAACCACAAACTGACATTTATTCTGCAATCGGATATCGTGTATAACACAGAACGTCCATTGTTAAGATTTGCTGTGTGTTGGGCATTACGCTAGTTTAGTCTATAGCTATCGAGAGATACAAGTAGCAGCTGTCTAGATTCGCCGCGATTTCTTTTTAAAAAAATAAGGCAGGATCTATTAAGAACCAATCTCTAATCTAATTAGGACTCCAGCAGAAATGAGAGGAAGATATAGGTACCGAAATAAGAAAAACACAGACAGTAGATTTCATAGTAATACTATTCAATCTGCCTCTGTGGTTGAAAGTTATGGCGGATATATTCTGCAGCAGTTAGATGCGCACAAGCGATGATTAATGTGATCAAAAACGGAATCAACCCAATATTAAAGAATTATGATTACCCTGGAGTATCTTTAAAAATCAGTATAGACAGGGGAGAAATTGTAGTTATTCAACATGCATATGATAAAAGCTCACAAATTGATGTACTTGGATACGTTATGAATGTGGCAGCAAAGATAATTTCACTGACCAACTCGAATAGACTTTCAGTAGGAGAAAATGTCTATAAATTATTGCATCCCAGCATACAGGCAAAATTTCATGAGTTAATATACAGAATTGGTGAATGGGATTACATTAATCGTGACACCGGCAAGCTTTACAAAGTCTACACACTGAACTAAAAAACAGACCAAGGATACGAAGATGCTTTATAGGCAGGTCCACTTCAGATAAGTTTCGCGTTTGTTACAATGATGAACTGAATGTTCTCATTTTCTTTCCTTACTATAGATCTAACAACATTCACACCACTAGCACCTTTTTAGTAAACAAATACCGAACATAAGATATCAAATATAATTCTGTTTGCAGGAATTGACAGTTAAGTTTGCCCGAGAAGTATTTGAGCGGTAAATCACATTGACCGCATCGGTAGAATACTATTCTTTACTACTTCTGAAAAATGGAGCTATCCTTGCTTACTTACTTTGTCACCAATACCAACACCACAGGGTTTTAAATGGGCGTATATTTTGAATGCCTCGTAATTCATTAAATTGGTTATTTTAATGTCTTCGCCTTCTTCCTCTGTTCGGATTAGCGTTTATTCCATCTGAATATTCCTTTTTTTAGATTCAGCTCTTTAATTTGGTCAAACCCGATGTCCTCTAATTGTCCCCGACGACGTGGACAAATTATTATGCGCTGATTAGTAATGAAAATGCGATCCTTAGGTTTGAAAAACACTTGTTCATCGTCTCTTAGAAGTAATTTAATTTCATCCTGGACTAACCCTGACCATGTTCCAACGCCATCAAGCATTTCAATCTATCAACGTAGGATTGGAAGTTTGTATTTTGTAAAGATGGGAGTAAATCATCTTGTCGAAGTCTACTGTTCTTTCCACCATGTATCATAATTATTGTTCCCCGAAGACTTCAAATATTTTGCTTGTTTCTTACGTTCGACACCTACGAAGAATTTAGTGAGAATTACTCCTGCAATAAAGCCCCCAATATGCGCGGTGAAGGCAATCGCAATCGCGGCAAAGGAACCAAATATGGCAAATACAATTTGTATTACGAGCCAATAATACGCTCTCGTATTCCCCGCGGCAGCCGCTATTCCTAAGACTCCTGAAATTGCGCCTGATGCACCTATGAGTATTACATGTCCGGTTCCTAATATGTAAGTTGCAATAAGACTATGGAACAACGCTCCTGAAATACCAGCCAAGATGTAAATCAGAATGTACCTGGGAATTCCAACCGACCTTTCCGCATATCCACCAAGATATCCTAGTGCTAAAATATTGAAGGCCAGATGAGCTATACCGCTGTGTATGAACATTGAGGAAAATAATCGTGTTAGGACATCAGGCAATAGGTTGTTATTATTAATATGAAAGAGATTATACGGAATAAAGCCATAATTACGGATGACTTGTAACTGAGACCCTGACACTAAACCGAGTCCAAGAATTATGATATTTATCACGATCAGAGAGGTCGTTGCTAAAGGTTATCTTGCCTTGGCTTGTAAGAGTAACCTTGCAAACATTCTTATAAAAAATACACCATGCGAATTATGCCAATGGCCAAATACACCATAGTATATACAGAAGAAGCGGAAGGTGGGTTTAGTGGTAGGTGTTTGGAATTACCAGGTGCGATAAGCCAAGGGGAAACCCTTGAAGAATTAAAGGTCAATATGGTTGATGTTGATATTGGACTCGATATATGAAGAGGCGCATGAAAAGAAAAAGATGGAAATAGAAGTTTCAGTATAACTTGATTAGAAATCATAATTCCGATAAAGTTTTAGTAGTCTTGAGCAAATATTATGAATTCGTCATAGATAGGATAAGTGACAGCCATTTTCAATTAAACCATCCACACGGCAGACGTGTAACAGTGCCAAGACATAATCGAATCAAACTAGGTGTCATCAAATCAATAATTACCCAAGCACAAACGACACAAGAGGAATTCTTGAAACATTTTTAGAGAATCTAATTGGTTTTGGTACGAATTAGAAAAAAATAGAGGGGGATTATTTCTTTAGCTCGCCGCCGCTTTGGTTAATCCTGTCCGTGGAGGTTGCAGTGCATGAGCCTGAGATTCCAGAGCTTCCACCAGTAGTTGTACAGTCTTGCTTTTGATTTGTGTCTGTTTGCACGCCTTTGTTGTTGAAATGCACTATCGTGTTCTCGAAGCGGCTAATGCAATGCGGCCGCTTCCCATAGCTAACGTACTTACTACTCATACAGCTGCAATTGTTGATAATGTGACTAACACAATCTCAAGTAGACGTGACTAACACTATCACAATTTCATGGGCGTGATTGTGGTTATGTATAATTAGCACTTTATGATATATAGCAATTTTACGAATGGCGCTGACAATTACTGCGCTCTCCCTTTCTGTAACTTAATTCGGAATTTGGACCTTTGTAGTACATTCGTCGAATATATGACGACATATAAATAATATAAAAGCCATAACAGAAGTAGAGAAAAATGTTACGTATGCCAGTAAAACAAAAGACAACCATTACATTTAGCGCATTAGTCATTGCAACACTATCATTAGTTTTTGCCGTAGGTCCAATAGTTGCGCGCTTGCAGCCAACTTCTGCGGAAGCGGCTTAGGATGTGGTGGCGCCTCAGACTATGGGTGTAACGGCTGCTACGGCATCAGCTAGCCTTCACCACTCTCCAACTTCTTTGGTGGGGAGGTTCTTGACCACGGCTTTGGCTTTCATCACTTCCATGCTGGCTTTGGTTTCCATCACTTCAACGGCTTTGGCTTTCATCATTTCGGGGGCTTTCATCACTTCCGCTAGTGCAATCCTATAGTAGATAAAACCAGCGGAAGAAATCTTGGACAGAAGACGAAATCTACTCAAATGTACCACAGGTTCTTCAAAGCTTGATTCCTTTCTGAAGGGCGGTATCGAGACTCAAGCAATAACAGAGATAGCCGGCGAATTTAGTAGTGGGAAGAGCCAGATTTGTTATGTTGTGTTTTGCTACATACAGAATTTTTCTTAGAAAAGCAGGACGAGACAAAATAGCGATAATGATAGACTCTCCCTGTCATGCTTATGACCAGACGAGGTTCACGATAGCCGAAGGAGGAGTTCAAGATGTTCAGGAACACAAGAATACAGAACCTGAATGGTAGTAACTGTGCATGTGTGCATGGCTATATAGTCCGTGTCCTGCATTTACAGAAAAAACGGTAAAATCCAGTCACATTGGACATCCTATAACATCACATCAAATAAGGACTGGAGTGATGTTGGCACTAGATAGCGATACGGGAAAAGAGATATGGACGGCCTATCTTGTTTTTACTTATCTTATGCTTATCTAGCCAATTTAGAAAGCTGTTTAGAGGTATTAATCATCTCATTTACATCTCGCGAGGATCCATAAATAATACTCTATTATAGCTAGAATAGATATGAAAGCACAATGATCTTAGTACTGCAAAATCTCCTCAATTGGGTAACTGAATTAGTGTTGAAGCAATCATGATGTATCAATTACATAACTTCGATCAAACAAATCATGTGTTAGCTAAATAATGTCAGGATAGTGTAGCGGCGAAATGAAAGATGAAAAATAGGGGACTTTCCCTTTATGGATTCGCCTGTTTTAAAATTTGGCAAAATGTTAGATTACTTTCTGCTCACTATGGATTGCTGCTTACCTCATATCGTCACACGTATGGTCAAATAGCGGTCAGATGGAATTTGGAATGGAAGGTGCGACTGGCAAAGGATAATAGAAGAAATAAACGCGCCATTTGATTGGTGTAGGTGATTCTTTGGTAGAAGAGGATTCTTTGATGGCATATTCAGAGGATATGACGAAATGAGGCAAGAAATGGAAAGAGAATTTGAAGATATAGGAAAAAGGATACCCCAAAGATTTGGTAAGAGAATACACTACTCTCCCAGGATGCCGATAATTCATGGAATGCCTTTTTTGTTTGTTTACATAAGATTTGGTATTGCTATTTTAATCGCTCTATGTCTCAACAATACTGCTAACACTATTGATACAATTGAGAGTAAAATACCTGTTAGAAATATGAGGTTATAAGATTCTGCAGATGAAAAATGCTGTGCTATCCCACCAATGTCAATGATCGATTGATTAGCTTGCATATACATTCCTGCCAGTGCCGGACCTATTGCGCTTCCTACAATCCTCATAAGCATTGTAGTACCCAACGATATTCCACTATACTGTTTTGGAGTAGATAATACTACCACGTTCATTACTCCTACAATAGTGAGTGAAAAGCCAGTTGCTAAAATCGCAAGGTTTGTAGAGATTGAAAACTCAGTAGAATGGAAGGCCAGCAACCCAAAGAAACCTACAGTTGTGATGATTGATCCAAATATGATTGGTTTAAGCGATCCTAACTTCGTTATTATGTAACCTGAAGTAGGCCCAAAAACTAGAAATACTAAAGCAAATGGTAATACTATATTTCCCACATTCACAGCATTCTCCCCAAAGCCTAACGGTGAAGGGTTTCTCAGGATTATAGGTACTGTCTGAAAGATCATAAACGTAGAGAATCCCACTATCATTATGAGCAAGTTTGAAGGAAGTATAGACTTGTGTAATAGTAACTTAAAGTCTATCAATGGATTTGTTGATCGTTTTTCTATTAATATGAATAACGCTAGTGAGACAATCGCTACAGCGATGAAACTTACACTTGTAGAACCAGCAGCAGGAGAATTATTGGCGTTACTACTGCCTGTTTCCAAATATGTAAGTACAAGTAGGAATGAGCTTATTGTGATAGCTAAGGTTATTGCACCTTTTATGTCGATATTCTTACTACCGTATTTTGTATTACCCTTATAGTTCTTGTTGATTAGCCTGTCGTAATTTTCTTTAACGACAGAATGCCGTCCCGGTCTTCTTTCCATTTGTTGTTCATCAATATGTATGAAACGCCAAATTGTTACCAAGAGCGCGATCGCGATGGGTATTATAGTAAAAAATGTAGCCTGCCATCCATAATCCTTAATTATGGTTCCCCCAACCAGCAATCCTATGGCTGCGAGTTGGAGTCTTCGACTCGAATCTCAATCTCTGGGGTCAGGAAGAGACCGAACTCCGCAAGCACCTGCCGGGGCGTGCGAACGATACGACGCCGGTAGTTCGGCGTCCGGTACCATTCTGGAGAGTTCCCGAGCGGGGGTAACAGGAGCACAGGGTGCAGGTGACCACGAGGCTGGCGGCGATCGGGTCTTCGAGCGCTCGCTTCTTGGAAGCTGAATCGGTCCAGGCCTTGGCGACTAAGCGCGATGCTGGTGCTGGCCCCATCTCCTCGGCCAACTCGGTGTACTGCCGGTGGTCTTCGGCGGTGAACAGCCCCTTCTCGATAGTGAGTTCACGGAGCGCGACCTCGAGAACCTCGAAGTCCGTGATCTCCTCGACCATCGGTGCGTTCTTGGTCATCGTCACAACCTCCTAAGCTGAGCGCGGTTCCAGCCACCGCTCCACAATCTCCGACTGGAGCGTGTCATGCGGAGGGCCGGCGTACGACTTCCAGAGATCAGTCATCTTGAAGCGCACGATGTAGAACCATTCGTATTATTTGTGACTATACCGTATGCTTCAAGCAATGATTCAGAAGATTCATTCCCAAAATAATGGATATGTTTTTGTGCCATATTGCTGTTCATAGACCATCCTGCATGTTGATTCAATATATTGGATTTTAATTTGATTGATCTTTCAGTTAAAGCACTATGGCGGCGTATATAGGGATTGAATGGTTTAGCTAAAAGCCATTTTATCTTTTCTTTGTCTTCATTTGAGATAGTATTGTCTTTTAATAGTTTTGGAAAGAACTCTTCTTTGTAGTATTTGTAAACTTCGTATAGACCCACAGTACTAAGTTGTCTACCCACACAGTTCCTACCAAGTCCCATAAATAGAGGAGAGTTTGGATTGTTTTTGCTAGGATGATTTGATAGCCAATCTTTGATATAAGGTATCGACTGGATTAGTGGAATATGCCTAGTCCCTGTCTTTCCATTCACTAGAACTTCAGCGTATTGCTTGTTATCTGCAGTTGTTTTAAACACAATATCTTTTATTTTCAGATTCAATATCTCATGCGGACGAGCTGATAAGTCTCTTGCCATTGTATGATAGCAGCGGTCTCGTTTGTTAGTAACCCATTTTAAAAACAATAAATCATCTTCTTGTGACCATAAATCAGACGGTTTGTAGCAGCTAATCTCTTTCCTTTTGAGTCTTCTAATGCCCATGATACAATCTGGCTTTCTCTCAAGTGCGGATAATTCACTCCTTCTTTCCGGGTCGTCAACGTTGGGATAATGCAGCCACTTGAAAAATCTAGATAAAACAACAAGTTTTGTATTGTAACTACCTATCCATTTGTGTAATGGATCTTCATTTTATAGCTTACGACATTTATCTAAATAGGAAAGAACATCGTCTTTCGTCATATCAATGAACTTCTTTGCAATGCCAATAGTCTTTGATAACTCTGCTATAATTTGCATAGTGGATTTTTTGTAATTGGGTCTTGGGTTAACTTCTCTTTTCATTGCTATGACATAATCCGAAACTGTCAATGCGTTTTCTTTAGATAGCCGATTCCTGTCTCTTAGGACGTACCAAAACCTTCAGCTGCCATATTGATTTTCGTTTCCAATAATTCATTGTCATTTTTAGATGCTGCCTGTACTATTAGCGGAGGAGTTAATATTTCGGCTATCGATTTGTTTGAACGTCTAGCCATAACGTTCGTATTATCTAATGGATTTAATAATACTTTGTATGACACAATATTATCTATACAAAATATCAGCTTTGAAACTTTAGGGACGCTAAACCAATTAATTAGATCAGATGGTTACCAGGTTGAAAATATCGAAGCTCAAGAAGCAG
>JBAVTY010000441.1:0-2050 GCA_049696495.1 Candidatus Nitrosopolaris sp. | reverse complement strand
GTTAGTAAAATATCAGCACTAATATACCAGCTATGATTTTTTATTTTTAAATATATCTTTAGCACAATACTTTATAGAAAAAGCAGCCATCTCCTGAAGGATAGGTTTTGTTGCCCATCCTTTCTCTGTAAGAGAATATTGAATCCTTATTGGTCTTTCATGATAAATCTTTCTTTGTATTTTTGTTCCATCTCCCTCAATCTTTTAGAGAATGTTTTTGGACCACCGTCAATCGATTCAAGTAATCGATTAAATCTTATATTTTCAGAATTCATCATTGTATAAAGTATCATAACCGTAAAGGCCCTGCCGATTAGATTGAATGTATTGTTTACAGGATTACGTTTCATCTTCTTTTTATCATACATCGATAATACTGTAATATCAGTTCGTACGATTTCATCTTCCTCTTTTTCTTGTTGTTGGTGTCGTTCGCTTAACAACTTCCTAATGGTTCCCTTGCTTTCTATGTGGATACTTACCAGTTTATATACTTTCCTTTGTATAGTAAGTGTTGTGAATGCAGTCAATCAAAACAATCAGAACGAAAATGTACCAACGCTAAATTCGAAATTACAAGGAGATCACGAAGACATAGTAAAGGATCAACATACAACAAGACTATCCTCATCTAGCAAATTAGATATTGATATTGTATCAGATTTAATCTGTCCATGGTGTTTTATTGGCAAGCGTCGTCTGGAGAAGGCTATAACGATGCTTAATGATGACGATTATGGCACTGAGCACTATAATGTGCGCATTGCTTGGCATCCTTTCGAGCTAAATCCGAATATGCCAAAGGAAGGTACGGATAGAAAGAATTACCGTACTACCAAATTCGGCAGTTGGGAAGCGTCGAGAGCCCTTGATGAACACGTTATAGCAGTAGGTCTTGCAGAAGATATTCCCTTCGCATTTGACCGAATTAAATGTACTCCTAACACCTTAGATGCTCATAGATTAATATGGTTAGCTCAACAAGAAGGCCGACAAGATAGCATTGTGGACGCGTTATACCAAGGATATTTCGTTCAAGGATTAGAAATTGGACGCAGACGGGTGCTTGTAGACATAGCAAATGCAAATGGCCTTGATGCTAAATTAGTTGAAAGTTTCCTTAATAGTAATAATGGCATCAAAGAAGTTCACACAGGCGAGTCAAAGGCACATCAAATTGGCATTAACGCTGTTCCTCATTTTATTATCAATGGCAAATATACCATATCAGGTGCTCAAGATACCAAGATATTAGTTTCATACCTAAAAAAGGCAATCGACGCGGCCAGAGTACCACTACAACAGTAGTCAGTGGTAGGCGAAAGATAATCCTAGGGGTATACGAGTTGTGGTAGCGGGACGTCATATCGCAATAGCACATTATTATATTACTTATAGAACTCAATTCAATACATGTTGGGGCGTGAGACAATGATAACCTGTAAAAGATGTTGTTGATTCAAATAGATGAAAAGATTAGGTGACTATTATTTTTGGAAGTATAATACAAGAGAAGTTCAAAATCTGGTCAAGACCATCATCGAAAGGCACTGGCTTAATAGAGATCTTGATATGAAGGATAGAATCTCTCCGTATATCGGTCATCGGTATTAATTGGATCCGTGGTAACAAAAAAGCATTTGTCCCTATTTTACCAACAACAATGTGGAGACGAAGTGTGCAAACAAAAAAGACCGATTCAAACGACAACAAAACTATCTGGTCTAGATGCTTCAATTTTAAATGCATAGTGAGCTTTTTCTCGACGTTTATAAAGATCGAAAGCAAATGGGTCAAATAAGGTTATCAGATAAATTGCATTTCTGGACATAAAAACAAAAATGCTATTACATTAAGCACCGCCGCAAAACCGACATACCACCATAATTTCGTCATAAGAGCGTTGAAAGCATCATTGATCTTATTATTGTAGTTTTCGACCCTCTTCAATCGTGTTCATCAACAAAACAAAGGAAGGAAAATTATCCTCCGCCTGCCCCAAGTCCACCACCTGTTGACTCTACCTCCCATTCTTGTAATTCCTTATCTT
>JBAVTY010000440.1:0-6254 GCA_049696495.1 Candidatus Nitrosopolaris sp. | reverse complement strand
ACTAGCTTAAGAATTTAGTAGTATCTAAGCTTCTGAGACATATGCCACATCTTTGTGGTGATTGGCTAATACCAATGTTTCCATAGAGCACGGTGTAGTATTTTCTTGAATCCATTACCCGTATGTTGTTTTGGGCTAGTAGCAAGACCCTAGTTAGTTTTTATTGTATTTATACTTCTCTCTTATTTGATTTCTTGATATTATATAGAATCCGTGTGCGGAAATGAGAAATGCGGATAGAGTCATTTTTGTTGCAAATATAAGATTCCATGGTGTCTCAGGATTAGGATATGGTATGCTGATGCTATCCAGCTTATATACTCCTTTTACTAAATTCACTGTCGCAAAAGAATTCCATAAGAATAGATTGTAAGTGAATTCATACATAGCAATCACTGCAATAGCAAGCATAATCAGTTGTAAAACAGATTTAACTGACTGCGGAATATTTTTCATTTTGTCTCCCGCGAGTTTAGTAACACAAAACCAGGACAAAACAGAAGCAATCATCAGATATGTCACAAGTTTCGCATGACTGTGAAATGGAAATTCAGTATTGACTAATACTTCGCCGATAACTATTCTTCCAGTCTTCAGATATTCTACAACACTTATATAAAGGCCGAAGAAACAGATACATAGCATAATTGTAGCCGAAAAGTAAAATATAATAATGAACACATTCCTTGACTTTAATTCATCCTTTTCAGAACCGAATTGCATAATTTCTAGATGTTACTTACAGATGACTGATATAAAAATTAGTTTAAAGTAGTAGTACATTTTATACATTTTTGTACTGTTTTATGAAGCATTGTCTATCTTCTTTTTAACCTAATACCAATATACTTATGACATCAAGTTCCGCCAATCGATCTGATACTATTGCTAGCCAGCCTTAGAGTAGATCTGAATGTGGAGCAGCTAGGCTCGAGAAAACCCTGCCGTTACAAATGGTCCAACACTAGTCTTACATCTAGCAGAGTCGATAGGCAATTGTAGACTTTATCTGTCATGAGAATGGGAGAAAAACACGTTTTGACTTGCATTCATATCTGACATATTAAGCGACGACAGATTCAGGATACCACATGAATCAGAAGATGTAATTAATGTTAGATTCAAAAATAATCGAACAATTTTTTTTGTCTTAACGCTGACGTTTTTTTTCTATTCAAATCAACTTTGAAACTTTTAGTCCTACCTTTCTAATCTTTGCGGTATTATCATCAAACAAGAACCGGTCCAATAATGCTTCAATAACCGAGGTTACACTTTCTATATTTGTCCGATAATTTGAATATGACATTTCTCTTGTTTCAACCGAAAAATCAGATCTAACGATCTTAACAGCTACCGTCTTAAACTGATATCCATAACTAGTCACTCTTTCATAGAGCTCGTCAACTAATTCATTCAACAAGAATTTTAGTAATACTTCTTTATCTTTTGTGAATGCTTGTAGGGTACTTTCAGTACTAAGGGAAATATGATCTTCCCTAGGTATGCCTGGATCGTCGTCTTTACCATTAGCTACCTGCCACATCCAAAGTCCACTCTTTTTGCCAAACCTATCCATTAAATTTTGAACATCATATTTTGCGAGTTGACCAATCGTAAGAATTCCCATTTCCTCCTTCAAAATTTGGAGTCTTTGCGCCTATTCAGGAGATTCTTTCAACTTCTAGTTTTTCAAGAAATTTCTTAGATCCTACGGTAGAAAATAGTTAATCCATCAGGTTTTTGGAAATCAGACGCCATCTTTGCAGCAGATTTAGTTGGTGCTACTCCTATTGAGGACCTAAGCTTACACTGCTCCTCAATTGTCTTCTTAATGTCTGACGCATATTGTTCTATGTTCTTTCCGTATCATTACTTTGAATCACAACTTGAGGTATTCTTAGTGTAAAACGAAAATTATCAGGAGTTTGCTTTGTCAACTTTTTAAAAGTCAGTTTGTTTACAATATTATTCAAATAAATTTCAGCGAAATCGAAAATTCTTGAATAATATGCCACATCCCTTGGGGCATCTAGCGTATCAAGGTATGTTTGATATTGGCTCAATTTCGAACAGCCGACGAAATACTTCAATGCCACTACTTCTATTTTACTAAATAATAACATTCATGGAGATTCAAATAGGTCTTGTACTGGCGCACCAACAATAATAGCATATGCTGCCAAACTGTGAATATGTGATAGTCTTTCGGTGGAGAAAGTCAGATGACACCAACTGACTTAGAATTCGATGCCCCCAATTCAAATGGGAATCGCTCCGTTGATGTTGTCGCATAACGGATCTTGTTTGAGCTAACGAGTGATCAGAGGAGGGCCACTAAGCATAACATAACAGTCATAGATCGGCACAGTTTACAATCCTCAGTAATAAAGCATTTTCCTTGGTCCAAAATAGTAATGATGGTGGTAGAGGTTTCAAAAACGATACACGAGAATAAAAAATGAGTAACTTATATAAGCGTTAGGCATCGTGCTGGATACAAGTTTGACAGAAAGGAAAAGAGCTCAAAACAAACCAATCAGACAGGCAACTAAAGATTACAGAAATAATAAGAATGATAGTGAGAATAATAAGACTACCGATAAAAAGAAAAAGACCAACAAGGTATCGACAGAAGAGAAACAGGAACCTTCTCCCTTGAAACGTGAACAAGGAACTAGAACCACTGTAGGAGTTAGAAAAGAATTGATTCCTGAAGTTTTCGGTTCATCAAGTCATGATGATGTTTCAGAAATGAAAGATTCTGCATATATACAAGAGGACGATTTGAAAAACGCAATCTCAAATGTTCGGAAAAAGGAACCAACAAATGCCGAGGTAAGGGTGTACCCTAAAAATCGCGTCAGCACATATTTACAATCTGTGAACCCAATTACCACCATAAAAGAGAGAATAGTGGAGTCAAGAGAAAAGAGTTTTGAGAAAAGAGGATCGATCGGTGACAATCCATTTATGAGTAGTATGGCATCGTGGCAGAGCGGCATGATTAGCTGGATTGAGATATACAAAGACTTTTCCGAAAATGTTGCAAAAATGGCGAGAGAATATTGGATGATGTCTTTTTGGATACCTCGTAGGAGTGAGTACAAAACCAGTGATGAAGTAAAAACAGGATAACAACTGCACTAATCTGTCACACAATGTACACTAGGCTTCTATGCAAATTCGTGTACATTGCCTCTAAATGTGGTCTTCATCAATATTGCCATACATTCGTACCAGACTCTACACTCCACTCAGTAGTAGCAAAGAAATTCGGAAGTCTGGTAGCTAATATGAAATGCTCGATTATTTATAATCTAATATGATGCAACTTTACCTTACCTGAACAAATGTCATTATCTCTATTCATTGTTTTGATTTAGTCCCCATCGATCTCTTATTTTATTTGCTAGTTTGGAAAAAACAAGTCTATCAAATACAAGGCCTATTGCGAAGATAGTGATCATCGATGCAATTATTTGATCCATAAGCTGGAATTCTCTCCCAACATCCAAGATATGACCTAAACCTATAGATGCTGCCATCAATATCTCAGCTCCTATCAATGCATGCCATGCAAAAGACCAAGCCTGTGTTATTCCAACTATCAATGATGGTGTAGCCGCTGGTATCATTACATACCTAAATAGTGGCAGACCCCTAGCGCCCAAATTTCTGGCTGCATGAACATAAATTGGTGGGATGGTGCGAATTCCACTGTACGTAGATAACATTACTGAGAATATAGAACTCATGATCACAACAAATAAGATACCGAATTCGTTTAGGCCAATGAACAAAATTGAGAACGGTACCCAAGCTATGCTTGGGAATGATTGTAGCCCTACCGCAAAGGAACTCATTGTTTTTCCAAAATCTTTGAACTTTACCATTGCCAAGCCAATCCCAACTCCTAAAATGATCGAAATTGAGAATCCAATCATAAGACGCCACATTGTCATACTAATGTTAGTAATTAATGAGAAATTTAGTTCAGCAAAAGATTGTGCGACCATTGCTGGTGATGGCAAAGCAACTCTGGGCCATATTCCCAGCATAAACGTTAGTTGCCAAATCCCTATAAATACCGCAAGGAATAGTATTGTGTTGGCGATATCATTAAGGTTAATCCTGCTGAATTTTTTTTTCCTTATATTCTCTTCAATGGAATATTTCCGTGATTTCAATTTTCCTATCCTCCACTGTTTTGTGATCAAAATACAATTCTCCGGATTCTTCTCTAGTCGACCTAGTGTTCGAGTCCACGATAGGATGATCCGATGGTCGTGGCAGACTTACCGTACACTCTTTCCTTATACCAACAAATTTTGGGGACAAAACAACGATCATATCTCCTAATACCGCCGCTTCATCGATGTTGTACGTTACAAACAAAATTATTCTTTCTTTGTGTATTTGAATGATTGTATAAGCTTCTTGTTTGAATCTCTGGTGAAAAGAAAGGCTCATTCATGAGCAAGATATTTGGATTCATGGCCAGTGCAATGGCCAAACATAGTTTCATTCCGCCTGACAGATGGTGTATGTGAGTGTTTGAGAAATATAACAATTGAACTGTTGGTTGTGCATTAAACACTAAAGATATAAATCGAAAGTAGCCATAAATATACCATTCTTGTTCCAACTCTGAATGAAGTCTGTATATGAATATCTAGGCATTAGCTGAACCCTTTTCGTCGATTAGGTAATTTTCCTGATCCACAATACATATCCGACTCTGTTTTGCTTTTCAATCGAAGCGAACAAATTCCTATCCTTCCTCAAAACTTCGATATTTTATGCCCAGCAGTCCTATATTTCCTATTCCTAGCCAATCTTCTCAACCTTTCCGCCATTCATTCTTGCAGGTTCTGTCTAGATTACTAGGAATATTTGCAGACTTGTCTTCAACCATAATCGTCATTACTCAAATAGTCATATAAATGGCGCTTTTGGTCAGTCTGTTGCATTAATTCCTAGGGCATCATATAGCGTTTAGGTGGAAATAGTTTGTTAGACACAATAGTGTTTGGAAAAATCGCTGGCAGCCAGAGATTAGCAAAGGAAAGAGGAGAAACGGAGAAAACGGGACCATCATCACTTAGAGAAACTTAGATAACGGCAGTAGAATTGATTGATGCAATTGGGCACTGAACATAGAAATTTATTTATATTAAAGTAGGTAGTAATCATAATTAGGGCTGACCTCCTTGCAAAGTTTTAATAATTGAATCGAAGCGTTTGTATTTCTGGTCAAATTGAATTTTAACATCTTCTAATGCTTCTCGAAATGTATTGTCCTCTACTAGGACTCTTACTGCATCGGAATCGACAGATTCGTCTGAGACAATGGAAAATATGAGTCGTTGAACTAGTTTGCAATGATCTTTCGCAAAGCTCTTCATGTATGACCCATCCAATTGTCTCGGCTTTTGAACCATCAATCGATTATGAAGCGCAGCAGATAGTCGAGGTTCTACGGATAGTTCAATTTGTTTCTTGCCTTTGTAACTCACAGTTGCTTTTTCTCTGTCATCACTAAGACGAATCAAAACGTGGCGATAGCCTGTCCCCTCTATCTCTAGAACCTTACCACGTTTCTGAATCTTAGCTTTATCTAGCCGAGTCCATCCAAATTTGTCTGCTAGAAATTCACATAGCGCTTTTGCATCTTCGCTTTCAGTTCGAATATCTTGCCATACGAAGAGGTCCCTATTTACATCCTCCACCTCAATGTAGTTATTTGCAGCTTCCACCTCTTCATAACAATCATGTAGATGTGAACACAAATGTCGGAAGATAAATCCCCTAGAATTCTAGGGGGCTCAATGGACAGAGGATCATTTAGCTGTCGCACATATTTCCGCCAGTGAAGCAGACTATCATCTTAAATGCGATAGTTGTAAAATTAGATTAGCAAAGAAGTCCAAGGAGAGGGAGATTACTGCTTAGTAGCCCTAGGATTCAATCTTTCTATAATATGCGTGAAAAAAACCTCTTACCATCCCTACTGCAACGTCAGCGGCATCTTCCCCGTAGTAGTTGGTTAATGTCTACTTTCTCTTGCTTTTTGCTTTTACCTTTACTTTTCCTACTTTTTTAGATCGTTGCTTACTGGGAACCTTAACCTTAGCCTTACCTGTTGCCTTTACTCCGCCCCCTACCATTTTGAACATCTTCCCACCACACACAGTGCATATTCCGGATATGCCACTTCGCCCATCCTTCGTTCTCACCCGTTTTTCATCTTT
>JBAVTY010000439.1:0-1578 GCA_049696495.1 Candidatus Nitrosopolaris sp. | reverse complement strand
AGTGTTTGCAAAGAATAGACGAATCATTTTATTCAAAATAACCCCCGAGAGTTTAGCAGATTCATGTACTTCTAAGACTCGCGTGAACTAGGCAGCCAAGAGAAGACTCGGATTTGTGGCTGTTGTATAATACACTCCATGGTTATTTAAGGAATGGTACTTAATTGTATCATTACTTGTGTGTTTGGCTCTAATTGATTGCGGCAGTTCTAGTTGTGACATAATATTTATAATTTCATTTTTTTCTGCTTCTTGCGCTTCCTCTTGTTTTTGTCTTCCTTTTTGTTTTGGTACTACTATTACTAGTACTTTTTTTTCTTACTGAAATAGTATTATGATGTTTACGTAATCTTGTTGTTTCTTGCAATTGTTGTACTTGAGATTGTAATGATTCAACCATCTCTGCTAAACTGTTAAGTTGAATAGATTGTGCCTTTACCTGCTCATAGATATCTTCATTATAACGATTGAGGTTTTCAGTCTTAATTTCTTTTTTCTGCTCCTCTTCCCCCTCGTGTTGAGTTTCCATTGAAGACAGAGGGAAAGTTTCTGCAGTGGGGTTTTCCACCACTTCGACTACCTCTTCTCTAATTATCTCTACGGGTTCAGCGATGTCAGAATTCTCTTCAAAATCACCATTATCATTATCTATCTCTCTTTCAATTCGTTCTTCGTGCTCTTCAGACAATGTTTGATTATATGAACAACAACTAGAAGAACATTTGGTTATTTCTTCAGAAGTCACTATAGAAAGGCTAATAGCTAATGTCCAATCCTTACTGCTTAAGATTTACATACCTACCTCCTTCTTATATGATAATATCACGCTCCTTGAGGCAGTTACTTACAGAACGACGTCAATCAACCTCTTGGATTTAGGTTAGTTGCGTCACATTGTCCGTAATTGATGTGGACACTTCGAACAATTTTCTATCTCGTTGGATGTTCATCTAATGTTGCACTTCTATTACCTTAATAGTTGTATACAATGTGTTTCTAAAGATTAGGATAGATTTGATTATTCTTGGACCGTACAGATCTCGGAAGATACAGAATATCCCGGTTGCATCAACGTATTAACCAGGATCCGATGAATATGAATACGTAAATGCAACTGATAAATGGGAGTGCGTGTCAGAGATTATATCATGGGATAAAGCTATTGATAAAAAAGTTAAGTCAAGCGACGACAAAGATCTTGGTAAGGTGCAAAGTATAACAAGGGATTATATTCAATCAAAAGAAGGTACTATAGGTAAGAATTACTACTATATTCCAAAATACTACATGGTTCTAAGCAATGTCTTGCTAACCATGGTATTAATTCATCAATCTTTGCGTATCCATTCAACCAAGGATCGAATATTCCGTCAGTTGTTGACATAGTCTCTAAATATTACAGTTTTGCGAGGACCGGTACGTTTCCTCTTATGTCATTGAACTGTAACGGGTATGCCAATATGAAACCAGAACAACCTGATTGTAGAACATATTTACCTGATGGCAAATTAACTTTTGAGAATAGATACGATATCAGAAGTGACAGCTTTTTCCATATAAGCAGCGATCACAATTATA
>JBAVTY010000438.1:0-2216 GCA_049696495.1 Candidatus Nitrosopolaris sp. | reverse complement strand
TTCTATCGCTTCATTGTATTGTCCTAAATTATAAACAGCACTACCTTTGTTATACCATGCTTCAGCAAGATTAGGATTTATCTTTATAGCTCTATCATAGCATTCTATCGCTTCATAGTATTGTCCTAAATTATAAAGAGCATTACCTTTGTTAATCCATGCAGCAGCAAGATTAGGATCTATCTTTATAGCTCTATCATAGCATTCTATCGCTTCATTGTATTGTCCTAAATCATCAAGAGCATTACCTTTGTTAATCCATGCAGCAGCAAGATTAGGATCTATCTTTATAGTTCTATCACAGCATTCTATCGCTTCATAGTATTGTCCTAAATTATTAAGAGCACTACCTTTGTTATTCCATGCATCCGTATCATTAGGATCTATCTTTATGGCCTGATCGTAATAATCTAACGCGATAGAGTAATCACCTCTATTGTAGGATTCATTACCTTTAAGTATGATTTCGTTTACGGACAGCTCAGTACGAGAGAGTTGAATATCACCTGCTTTGATCGAATAAGCCTGATTTTTTTCTAGCAAATTTTTCATCTCGATAACCGCTTGTTGTAGAGCATTAAATTCTTCTCTTGATACAAAGCCCGTTTCAATAGCATTTATCTCGGTTGAAAGATCTTGAATTTTCTTTAGTGTTTCACGATCCTCAAGGGTTGAATTATTTATAACAAGATTTCCACCGACATACACACCTTTTGCAGCAATGCCCCCCATACTGTCTTTGATGACTCCAATTACATCGCGTTGTGTACCGTCGATGTCAATAGAACCGTTGGTCATAATTGCGGATTTCCTCCTGCAATAATAATTTCCGCCAGAAATCCTGGCTAAATAGCACAGAAGAAGGCCTCATCCATTGTTACTACTTCTCCTCATATTTCTTGCATTCCTTTTCCAATCAATTTACTAAACGGAACCAGAGGCGTAAAGGTTGCAGCAGTCTCTGCAGCTTTATTTTGTATTCTTCCAAGCTGTTCCTCGCTAACATCTATTGTACCGGATCCGACCACCGCATATTTGCCGCCAATATTGCCAGTGCCCCCACTGATTATTCCAGAAACGTCTCCTTGCACCCCACTAATGTGTACGCCACCCTTATCATTTTCCATTGATGGTCAAAACCACCGCCGGATCATAGCTTGTTCTTGTATATAACAATCATGATGTCAACAATACCAAATAGCCAGCATAGCTAATTTGCCTTCGCTTCAAATTATATTCAAGTAATTCAAGAATTGAAAGGCTTGCCAAGTCAAGAATACTCACTACTCTGACAATTACTGGATTTTTAATACGTACTTAGCCTGAACTCGTGGATTGATAGTGTTGACACGGATCTTGCGATGTCTCAGCTCGACCGTCCAGGTGCACTAGTCATCAAGAATGAAGTAGGAGAGTGCGAGCTACGAAAACAAGGCGATAACAGGTTCCTGACCTTCGATGACTTAAAATAAATGGATCGAAAAATTACCGGTCATGTTAGCTTTATTGCATAAGTCTCTTTTTTTAACTTTTGTCGTTAAACCAGATCATATCGTTGATTAACCAGGTCATGTCGTTTCTGAGTAATTTCGTGAACAACTGTTCACGTTTAGGAGAATACTTTGCTCTTCCAGCAAATATCTCGTATGTAATGGATGCCAACTCCTGGAAGTGATGCTCTGCTTCAGACTCCAAATAACTTTCCCAGAAATCACCGAGCTTACCGCGAGGTTGCATTTATGGAGATTATTACGCTTCTCATAGTCATAAAGAGAAGGTTTTGTCATTTTGAGACAACCCGTTCACTTACAATCATATGGAAAAGGATAATATAGCTTGCTTCAAATCCGTACAGCTTATACTCCATTCTTGCATCTTCATGATCATTCTTTACAAGAACCAGCACTAATACAATTGTGCGTAAACAAGTCATAAACAATCCTTGCAAGAGTCAGAAGAGTTCTGTTACGACGATAGTTCTTCATGGAGTGATGTCAGATCCAAAACACTAAAAAGAATTTTTCTCATGACTACTTGTCAGATGAATCTACAGCACAGCGTATAATTAGACATTCGACCTTCTCTATATGAACCCATGTATTTAGCCGTCCCTTCTATCCACTACAAATTATTTATGATAACGGATCTTACTCCAAGATTGAGTGTACGGCATAAGATAGGATGAGAAATGGAATGTTCTAAGGTCAACCGTTGAC
>JBAVTY010000437.1:0-3010 GCA_049696495.1 Candidatus Nitrosopolaris sp. | reverse complement strand
AAGGCCAATAACCACCTCTTCTCTTACGATTGCAAGTCAATAAGGGGATGCATACCCCTTCTAAGCTAAATCGAAAACCGTGAAATCCTATTTACATTTGATTAAAACGTATTAAGCAACAACCCCCGTCGTATGCAAACCTTTTTCACTATCCATATTACGATGGCTTGCTCATTTGAGAATAAACGCATTTCTAGTAGCAAGCAAGTGGCATATGTCAGTATCATATTAGCAACGATATCGATAACCATCTCAACAATATATCCATCTACCGCCTTAAGTAAGAGTCCCGCTCCTGGTCAATACCCACTTTGTATAGTTGGTATTTACAGCTCTAAATGAGTAACCTCATAGATCTTTCCTTTCACAAGTACAATTGCAATTAGACATTACGATAATCAGACAGGGCCAAGGATCGAGTAGGAATTGAAGCTCCTGTGATAACACTAGCCAATACGAAACAACCTCGAACATCTTAATTCCTGTAGTTGCAGGTGATATTTGTATCTACAAAGATAAATGAGCGATTAATGAATTGGCATCATAACACAAAGCGCTTACTAGCGCTCCTCCTCTAAAAATAAATCTGTCTATTCGTGAACCCCGAGATCTTTGTGTGGATTTCCAACCATATTTTCTGCAATAACAATCTTGTCAAATTCCTCTGCACTTATATAGTGAGTTTCAATAGCTGCCCCACGTAGAGTTTTATTTTCTTCTAATGCTTTTTGCGCTATAGCCGAAGCCTTATCATAGCCTATTACCGAGCTTAAGGCCGTAACGAGCATTAAAGACTCAGTTACATTTTTATTGATTCTATTTTGATCTAGTGTTATTCCCTCAATACTATAACTGCGCAGTTTATCACAGACATCACCAAGTATGCGTGAGGAGTGAAGTACATTATTTATGATTATTGGTCGTATTGCGTTAAGCTCAAAATTTCCTTGGGACCCGGCGATGGCTACCACATTATCATTCCCAATGACTCGTATACATACCATGATCGTAGCTTCTTCTTGGGTGGGGTTAACCTTTCCAGGCATTATTGAAGAACCTGGTTCGTTGGATGGTAATTTTAGTTCATGTAAACCTGCGCGGGGACCGCACGCCAGCCAACGAATATCATTTGCAAACTTCAATAGCGCAACCGCCAGTCCTCGCAATGCCGCACTAGTGTTGACAATGTCATCCAGAGATGCTCGGGCTGCGAATTTATTTGGAGCGCTAATAAAAGGATGGTGGGTTAGTAGTGCAATCTCCGCTGCGATCTTGGTCCCAAAATCTGGCAAGCTATTAAGTCCTGTTCCAACGGCAGTACCCCCAGCAGAGTAGGATGAACATATTTTTGCCTTAATTCATTGTATATCCAATCCTCCCCTGAGCATATTGATTAGAGATTAGGTATGTCTGGAGCATGTGAATTCAAGGCATATCAGCCAGGGCAGCAAGACCAGAATGACTTTGAACAGCCAGAGATTAAAAGATCAGCGATACTTGGTTTGGCTTCAATGGCTGTACTAATAGTACTAATAGAACTGGAACTCTGTTTGTAGATGGACTAGGTTTCATTTTGGCATTTGTTGGTGTAATAAAGCCCTTACTGGCTGCCATTATTCATGTAAGCTCTGAACTTGTTTTTATGACGAATTCAGCTAGGCTTATGATTGATAGCAATGGAGGTCAGACTAAACTTTGGGCGAGCGGTAGTGTAAAAACATGATTGACAACATAAAGGTTACATATCGGACAAACTATCCAGTGGTATTAGGTAAATTTTAAGCGATATGACACATCACAAGAAACCAGAAATTTCAAAAAGACTAGCAAGAATCGAAGGTCACGTTAGAGGCGTTCAAAGAATGGTTAATGAGGATACGAGCTATGCAGATATAGTACAGCAAATCTCCGCTGTTCGCGCAGCTCTAGATGGCGTAGTAGAAGTGAAGGTTCAGGATTTGGTAGAGCATTACGTCAGCCAAAGTGGAAATGAAAAAGGAAAGAAAGTGGCCATAGAACTAAAGGATACAGTATCTAATATTTTTTAGCTTTTTAAGGATACATAAGGAGTGGATTTGTCAAGAAAATTTGGGCTTGTTTTTCTGAGCAGATATTACGGTTGCGGGTCGCCTGCTGCGCATGTTAGGAAGGTATCCGAAGAATTAGTTAAAGTGAAAAGATTGAGATTATGAAGCAAAGGTGAGATCATAAAAGGTTTATGCAAAGAGAGATACAAAACATTGGCAAGCACTCTTCAACCATAAATAGTAATAGTAATGATTCTCAAAATCCTGTCGGGATTCTTCCACATACACATTTAATTTCCCGTCTGTTGGAATTGATTTCATTTCTTTAATAATATCTATGGTACCCAATACCATAGCCTCCTTCGCAATCGCTAGCCGAGCCCGTCGTATCGTCGTCCAACCAGCCCTTTTGCCAAGCTTTTGCATGATGGCCTGGGACTCACCTAAATCTATGTCAACATTACTAGTCACTTGAGGCTAGGTCTAAGAATTCAAGAATATATATAATCACGTAGGTCAAACTGTTGTTTTGCACTAAATTTATTTGTGTACCACCAAGCATTTGATGCAAGTCCCATTGTGACCAAGAGTGAAAAATCAAATTCGAGTAGCCTCACAATTGTGGCAGCGAATAAGATCTTGGCTTTGTACGGCGCCTGCGTAGTGAGACTACCCCAGGATGTCAGTTCTGAAGAAGTTTTCTATCTGATTGCTGAAGCAGGTGAATAATGCAGGAAGATGCACCCTTATAGCGGTTTAGTGCAGGAAGACTTCAGTTGTTCCTACATCACACATTGGCATGTGTTTGGATGCCATCCATTGATTTTTCTAGTTATTCACAGTATGCAACATAAATGTACCTTTGTCTTAGGTAGTACTTATCCTCCCAAGCTTTTGACGAGAGGTCTATGTTAGAGTCTATGATGACAGCCCCAGAACCAAATGTGGTGTTCATGTCGTTTTGGAGGAAGTTCTATCACTAA
>JBAVTY010000436.1:0-7298 GCA_049696495.1 Candidatus Nitrosopolaris sp. | reverse complement strand
CCAAGATATATACAAAAAAGAAGCAAGAAAGTGTAACCGATGTAGGTAACCAAAATTGTTACCTATCTGTGTAATTACAACAACTAGTCAACTGAATTATATACCCAGTAGGTGCAGCAACAATTTCTATCCAGGTACTCTTAGAACCCTGTTGCCACTCTTTTTCAATCAGTGTCATGAATTCCTTTCTAATAGCTCCAGGTTGGTTACGATCAAGGGTCTGCATACTGTAATGCATTGGATAGACGTCTGCAACCTCGTAGATAGAATAGTTATCCTTGGAATTAACCCCCATAACGTTGGGTATCGCTATCAGTCTACCAGCCTCAATTTTCCTAATAATATCCGGCGAATAATTTGCCTCTATTCTCGCAGTTTTAAATGTGATTGTGGCTTTCCCATCTGCCGTAGTTCGTGTGTTTGAAGATATTTCTCTGAGCCTTGCCAAGGGGCTTGAAGATATTTCGCTAGAAATTTTATTAATTTTGATTTTCCCTGTGCAGAATGGCGATGCGGTGAAGAAATATACACTTGCTTGAATGACCCATCAATATTGTATTTTGATCCCTGCCCTGTGGCCTTATTTCTTAATTATTAGGAAATACAAGTAATGTAATAAATGTACCTTAATTTATCATCGTGAAAGATCCGTTTCTTCGGACGTAATCATGGATCTTTCTTGAGGTAACACAACCTTCTGCAAATGTTTCTCCAGCATCTCCAATTATAATCAATTTCATCTGTTGTCTACTGGTAGCAACATTCAGAAGTTCAGGCTGGTTCATAAATCCTAAATCTCTGGAAGAATTAGAACACGTAGTAGCAAGTATCACAATATCATTCTCGGCTCCCAGCATCCGGTGAACAGTTGTGCAACCTACTCCAGTCCCATCAAGCACACTGTTGATTGTTTTGACATGAGGCCTATAGGCAGCCATGACTGAAATTCTAGTCGGATCAACTCCGTGTCTTAGGAATTCTGAACATAAATCAGCGATAACCATTGCCTGTTGATGATTGTCGTAGGACAAGCCTTCCTCTACCTCTCTTCCAGTCACACCAACGTAGACCAAAGTGTTTTCGGGCCTTACCGCTTCAGACAACGGGCCATTGGTGGTACCTTCATCAAGAACAAGTCTTCTATCTCTTACTTCTTGTGGAGCATGTAAAGCACCAAAGTAAAAAACGTTTGATGTCATTTCCACGCTGGGCGAATTAAGCCTGTATGTAGTTTTGAGCATATCCACTGGTGTATTATTCATAGTACGCATATACCTAAGAACACCTTTCTCAGGTGTGCGATCAGGTGAGATGGGAGACAGCTGTACGTCATCACCATATGCGGTGATTCTAGCATTGTCTCTGTTACTCAGTAATGGTAACGGTATCCATGCTTGTTCAGGTGTCACTTGACCTGACTCGTCCATTATTATCCGATCAAAACTTAACGCCTGCAGAATCCTATAACCATTTGGTACATACGAAGAATGAAGAGTCGTACCAACTACCCTTGCTGTTGCCAGCTCGGTACGATTTCTACTAAAATACGGTAGTATGTCATCAGCTACCTTTGCAATACTGCCTATTCTTTTAACTGACCTTGTGACAATATCCTGACTCCAGCCGTACCTAGACTTTAACATTTCAACTATGTATCGCAGCGTCTGATCAACTGTTGAATTTTGGAAAGCACAAACCAGTATTCGCTGATCTAGCTCTGTCACTGCACGTGTTGCCTCAGTACCCGCAACAAATGTTTTTCCTGTTCCTGGCGGCCCCCAAACACCTGCAACAGGTATTTCAGTGTGGAGTCTATTTTCTAATGCCTGGGTCTGACTCTGATTAAGTTGCGAACTCATACAAATCCTCACCCAATAAACCATAGGCAATGTTCTGCACTCTGCCAGGATTTCGATGAACAAAATCAAGGCCTTCTAATTCACGTCTTGTTAAGTCAACATCCGTTCTAAGCAACATAATTTCGAAACCGTGAAGCTGATTAGGATTTCCCGAATACACGTCAACCAGAGTGCGGTTGTCATTCGACTCTCGTATAGTGCCGATACAACTTATACTCGCAAGAAGAGGAATTCCTGGCTCTATTGCGATTACACGTACCGAATCACCAACGTATAACAGATCGGCGTTTTGGTAATTGTTTTGCTTTAGAAGTGTCAGAGTGCGCATTGAAGTTGATGACGATGTGGATGTCTCTTCGATTCGGTAACCGAATTCAGCTAACCGCAATTCTGCTAATTGCTCCTGTGATAGTCGCTGTGCAAGAAACTTGTTGACGTGTGTCCTCTCCCTTTTCTTCAATATCCTAAACCTTCTTCTCCATAACATTCTCTTCAGATCGCTATCGACTCTGTCACCCATGTAGAATCTACATGCTGATTGGTAACTACAAGAATCACAAACAAATCTGTGTGGTAGCTTTGCTCTCAATCTCTCTCCATCGAGCACTTGCAGCATGTAAGTCCGTGCTTCTCTAATAGCGTCTAAGGCAAGTGTTGTATCTCTGGGATTGTGGGCCTTGGTAGGTGTAATGACCGTTAATGTATTTCCTGTGAAGTCCTCCTCGGCTCTACCATATCTATAATTCACCAGCATCCCATTACTTATTGTCTGATAACGATCATAAGGCGAAACTCCTCCATCAGCATAGGTCTTCCACTCTACCGTTTCGGCATACTCAGGATACTCAAATATTGCATCTATTCTACCTTCATGTCTGGTAACAGGGTTTGTAATCGTTATTTCGCTAACTATGCGAGTGGGAGCTGGATCTTGGCTCATTTTATCATGAAGTACGCCTGCTATACCTTCTAAGCGCGTATGGGCTAGTGAAATGTATCGCTCAATGTTACTCTCCGGATCGCCTCGTTGTTTTTCACGAACGTCTGCAAAAACTTGTTGCATATATGGACTCCATGCCTCCATAATTTCTTGACTATTAGGCGTTGGTGAAGTCCGCCACAGTCGACCCAATATTTCAGTTGCACTTTCGAGCACATTATGAGCTATGAATCCCGGGATGAATGATTCATTTCCTTCAGGAATGGCCCCCATAATTCTTGGTAGTTTGAATTTCGAACCACATGTAACAGCATGTCCTATATCAGAAGACAGAGCCAGATGATATGATTCGTTTCGCGGTGCTGCGTGTTGCATAATTTCTTTTGCATTCAATTTTGATCAATCCCCATGAGCTACATCTATAGAAAGAGTAGGAATTGTTAATCCGCAATTTTCACATAGATATCTTGCACTATCCCAATCATAAAATCTGGTCATGGCGTCGAAGCAATCTGGACAATCGACTGATTCTTCTTCACACTCTGGCTGACTATGAGTAAACCTGCTCGTCACTTCAGAGCAAGCATGCTCTAAAGCCATTGCATTGTATCTTAATGTAGCTCGTTTCAATCTACTCTTGTTATACACAAGATAAGCATATAAAGCCCTGTAACCTGATATAAGTTACCAGAAATATTAGAATGACCAAAGAGAGTATAATGACTTCACTCCAAATGCTTCGAGTTCACATAGCTCCGGTTGGCTTTGAGGTGGATCGAATAGTTCTACCTGCTATCGATATGAAAGCAGATAGAGTATGGCTCATTACAGATGATAAACCTAAAGAAGACGAGGGAAGTAAGTTCGTCAAATCAATCCAACGCAAGCTAAAGGAGGTTAGAATAGAGTGCTTCCAAGGAGAAGCAGATAGAATCGATCTTTTTGATATCTTGAGAGTTCTAAGAATAATAATTCTAAAGGAAAAAGGCAACTCGATTCTCGTCAATGTGTCTGTGGGAAGCAAAATTCAGGCAATCGGTTCGATGATGGCGTGTATGATGTTCAAAGACATAGCTAACATAAAACCGTACTATGTAGTCCCTGAAAGATATAACAGCTCATTAGTGAAGGAGGATAAACAAGAAACTGAAGGTCTTAAAGAGATTAAACCTATGCCAGAATATAAAATTGAGATCCCTAATCAGAAATTGATAAAATGTTTAGATATAATAAACCGAAAAGCTGACGGTAACATCACTAAGCGGGAACTAAAGGATGCAGCAATAGAAGCAGGCCTCATTCATGTGGATGAAAAAAGATTAACCTCTATATCTAGGAAAAAGGAAGAGTATAGCGATCAAGCGGCCTACATGTCTTTAAATAAGAATCTGATAGCCCCATTACAAAATTGGAGATTTATCACGGAGAGTAAAGTTGCGACCCATCATATTATCTCTCTGACAGAGGACGGAAAACATGCATTGAAATTTCTTGGCGGAGACCCGGGAGACTCGATAAAAAAAAGTGCTATTAGATATATTTCTCCCCTAAACAGCAGCCATAACGACTAGGAAGAGGATAAGGTGTAGAAACAGGTTGAAAGCAGCAGTAAGGTCTACGGCTAACATAATTTCATACAATTATTTGATAATTTCGTTCATCACAGGTTTAGCTTAGAAGTGTTCTCTGTATCTATTGGTTGCATCAGCTAAACTATTGGATGATGCCTATAGAAACTGAAAAGAATGTTGATGTACGGGAAAGACTTCTGCTTGTTAGGCGCAGCACCTACAGCGTATAATTAAAGATTTAGGTGTTAGATGCAAAAGACCAAAACTTGAACTGCTGCATGGAGAAGATTATGAAGAAAGAAAACAACGAATAGAAAACTACAAACAGGTTGGGTTTTGTTAGCGTAAGTGGTAAAGACTATTGGATATTGGTTCTTTCGTTGTCATTCGACAGCATGTTTTCAAGAGTCACAAAGATGTGTAAGATACGCGTAAATAAAGTCTAGATGACTATTGTATATTTCGATCAGTTTATGCTCAAATCGTAAGGAAAAATTAATCCGTATCCGTCGAATTGATATCAGCATTGACACCAGAACAACTGATAACTTTGATCGGTCCGATTATTACTGCCGGAGTAGGAGTAGGGGTGCCAAATGGGTAGTTAATAAATGGCAATCGCGAAAAGACATAAGTGAAATTAGGAAAGGAGTGCTTCGTATATATATAACCACATAAAAATAAAAAATGGGTTTTTCGATGTTCAGCCGAAGGGGCAGTCGCTCAACTACGCACATCTTATTACGATACGTTTGTAATCGCTGTAGCTACAGTAGCCGCCGTGATGCTTGCTGCCATAGATACTGTGATGATGACTACCGCTGCTGTCACTAGATACAGAAGAATTAGAACTTGTTGTTGGAAGCGACAAGTGATTAATTAGTGGCTGTTGTCTGTATTACTCTGTGTTATTGCAGAATACTGCTTCGGAACAATCCCATTCATACCTGTCACATTGATGCTATAAAATTTTGTTAGGTTCGCAGGATTTGCTTGACAAAGCGCGGTTATTCTATTGATACCTTCTCTAATAGTACCGGCATATGCTGGAGTAAATATGTACTTCCATTTAGAATAATCATTTCCTCCTGCTTGTCCAATCGGTATGGTCTTTTGGTATGGTCTTACACCATCTACAATTACGAAAACTCCGCAATTAGAAGTGGCATTGTAGCTGGCTGTGCCTGATAGAGTTAAGTTTTTACCAATACCCACTTGTTGTCCTTTGGCAGGGTCTGTAATTTTCACACCAAGCGATGTTTGTTGTTGCTGCAAAGCACTGACAGAAGAAATCCAAATAGTTGAGGCAAAAAGGATCATGATAAGAGAGAATACAAACTTGTCATATCTTTGGCTAAAAGTTCTCATGTATTTGACAAGAGGGCATTATTTATATATGCAATATAAATGCCTACCCAACATTATCACTCTATATGAAGGACGATATGACTGCATCTTTAATATCATAACATAGTTGTATGATTCATTTTCGAAATAGTGGATGTATTTCTCTGCCATATTACTGCTAATCGACCAACCAGCGGAAGTCTCAAGGAATTTGACGGGCACCAGCAACACGTTTCAGCCGGCTTTGCATTAGGATTGATTAGAGGATAGGAGCAATGATGATTGTAGCATTACAAAAATATTTGATATGACATTGAAATCGGTTTAAATTCCAGATTGGAATAAAAGATCTTTTATATGATACCGCATAGCTTTTATGGATAGAATGTTAATTAGGTTAGAACAACCATTTATTGAATCGGCAGAAAAATTAAAAGATAGATTTTCTGAGCAGGATAGGGAAGATCTATCACAAGCAATTGAAGCAAATTATGAAAAGATAAGGTTAATCATGCTAGAGCAAGAAAAATCCAAAGATAAATCTAAACCAACACTATTACAATTAGGAAATATTGGCTCTAGATTTTTCGGATTTAATATTTACTATAATGATGATGTGGATGATGTACCAATTGGTATTAGAGAACTAATTCCTACCATCTCACCTGTTCGATTAGACTTAATGGCAACAACAGAAAAAACAAAATCAGCTGATCCAAATAGCACCTATTTGAAGGCAGCTCAAGTTTATGATGATGGTTCAATAAAGGCAAAATATTACGCTGAAGCAATAAGAGAAGATGAAGGATTTAGACCACCATGACTAATTCCGACCGGCTCTATATTATTGTTCGTTGTTTGAAATAATGCTTCATCGAACGTCCAACCATTTTTCAGGTTATTTATGACCTCAATCCATTAATCTGATTTGATACGATCAACAGTAACAACAGTGACCCAGGAACTTACCTCCGAGGTCTGCATTAACGTACTTGTCAAAAAAAGAGGATTTAGCGTAGGCGGCCGCTTGCGCCTCTAATGATTGGTCGGGTCAATCTGCTTAGCAGACAATAAGACAGACAACAGGCATGGGCCCTCAATGATAATATATTGTACTCATTTAATATATTTTAAATGATATTGCATTCTTGTAATTATATGTTAAGGTTTTCTATAATTAGCTTTATATAATTTAACCACGCTAAGTACAGTATGTACGATAACATAGCTGTAACAGTGTACTTTGCTGACAGTTTACAACACGCAAACTTCATGATAAGACAAAATCACTGTATGTATAAGCAAGCGCGCAAAAAGGAGAGGACAGTGAAAAACTGAGGAAGATATCGTCAGTAGAAATGGTTAAAAGAATTTTGGTAGTGGATGATGAATCAGATGTTTGTTTTGTGCTAGAGAAGGTTTTAAACGAGAATGGATATGTGGTGGATTCATACGAGGATCCTCTTTTAGCATTAGAGAAGTTCAACGCTGATTTATATGATCTGATAGTTCTTGATATTAAGATGCCCGATCTAAATGGTTTCTCTTTATACCGAGAGATTAAGAGATTGGATAAAAAGG
>JBAVTY010000435.1:0-3318 GCA_049696495.1 Candidatus Nitrosopolaris sp. | reverse complement strand
TTAATTTTATGGCCGTCTGCTCTTCCTCTAAGCAGTATCATACTTTTACCCATAAGTATACCAACTGCCCCTAGTTGTTTTTCAATAATTATCGCCCTATTTTCTTTTATAATCTTCTCGATAGTGGCGTCCAATTCTTGATCACTTATCAATGTTATGCCAAGTGCATTTTTCGCCTCTTCGACCGTTTCAGCCTCTTTTTTCATCAATTTTTCTAAAATCGAAATCACACTTTCTTTAGCAATCGTACCATTATCAAGTCTTTTGAAAACATCAATAAGGATTTCATCAGTTAAAACCGCTGAATCCAACCCCTGTCTTTCTAGACTAATTATGTCTTCTGTAAGTTTTGATGCAATAAAAGTTGGACGTACTTCTCTCATGGACCTAGCAATTTCCTCAAATATGTTGAAATAATCCGAATCGAAGATTTGCTCTGCAAGTTTTTTGTTCAGGCTGTATTTCTTGGTTATGGAGTTTATGACTTCGTCCATTGATTTGGGTACCTTTTCAGAAAGAGAAGCTATTCTTGAACTATTGACTGGAATCGGCGAAATGTCAGTTTCAGGATACATCCTTGCCGCACCAGGCCTTGGTCTACTGAATATCGTTTTGCCATCAAGCGTAGCGGCGCGTGTTTCTGGTGGCACACCATTCAATGCCATTTTTAACCTTTGAATTATGGCTTCTATCGCGAAATCAATCCTATAGCTTGGACCACCAACTAGTACAAATGCATCCGTTTCTGTATCTATCATCAATTTATTCTTTATTGCCTGAATTTCTTCGACGTTAATACCATACCCTGGCAACTCATCAGAATGAAATACGCCTCCCAATCCATAAAATCTAACCAACTCACCAAGTTGCTTACCTATACGAATATCTGGGTATGGTTCAAATCTCATCATACCTTTAAAACGTCTCACCCTCATTGCCTTGAAAATACTATTATTTTCTTGCAATGTCTTTATCACCACTTTCGAAGAAGACTTGTTCAAAATTTCGGTTACATCTTCGATTTTGTCACCAATTTCTTCTTCAACAGCTTTTGTATCCCTTAGTTTTTCGGCAATTCTAATCATACCATGTTGTCTAACCATTTCATATTGTACCACTTTTACAAGTTGGTCCAATTGCTGCACACCCTTTACTTCAACCACAGCTCCATCATTTATTGAGATATTGACATCTTGTCTTATGCTTCCAAGTCCTCGTGCCACTCTCTTAGTTGCTCGTAGTAATCTGCCGAGGGTAAGTGCAATTCGCATTCCTTCTTCGGGGGTGCATTTCACCGGTTCGAGTGCAATTTCAACAAGCGGCACTCCTAATCGGTCCAGTCCATACTCCCTAATTTTACCGTCGTCAGAAATTAGTTTTGCTGCGTCTTCTTCTAGGCATACACTTTGCACTTTGACTCTTTTTCCATCAACGTCAATATATCCATCATTAGCAACAAGAATTGTTCGCTGAAACCCGCTTGTATTCGAACCATCAATCACGATTTTACGCATAACATGCAACTCGTCGGCTATATCTGAATGAAGAGCAAGGGAAATTAACAATGCAGTTTCTAGCGAGCCTTCATCCACATCGTGTGGTGGCTCCTCGTCGGCCTCCACTAAACAACTAGAACTTGTTGATGCGTGATACTTTATCGTACGCATCTTTTTGAACTCAAACAGGACCGCGGGATCATACGAGCCCAATTCGCTCTGTGTTGGTCGCAATTTACGAACGAAGGTGGTGTCGTACTTTTCAGTCTCTTTAAATCTACTACAACAAAATAGTTTGCGATTGGTTGCTAATTGTTGGTGAATTTCCATCCCGACTTTAACATTGATGACTCCTGGATCTATCGTCAAATCCACAATTCCAAATCTGTCCTATATATTTTTTAAGCTTATCTACGAGATAGGAATAGACATCGATATCTCATTTGCAATATTTTCCTGCATCAATTTCGTGGCGGATTTGACGTCCTTACTGTTTGCTAGAGCCCACATGGCTTTTACGGTGGCCGTCTCTGCCATCATGTCTGATAACGATATTACGCCAATATCTAGCAGATCCCTGCCAGTCTCGTATACAGTCATCCTCGTCCTTCCCCATATACATTGCGAAGTCATAAAGACCAATATGCCTGATTCTACTGCTTTTCGGATTTGTGGAAAACATTCTTTGCCGACATGGCCAAGGCCTGTTCCTTCAAGGATTATTGCCCTGCAGTCTGATTCCATTGCATAAGCTATCAACTTCGGATTGAATCCAGGATAGTATTTTAGTAATACAACTCTCCTGTCAAAATTTGGTCTAACTACAAAGCCATTGGTATTATTATCACGCCTTTTAAGTTTCTGCCCATCTTGTTGTAATTGCAATTCAACAAATTCTCCTCTAATTAGAGCTATAGGCATAGCATCTATCGATTCGAAAGCGTCGCGCTTGCTAGTGTGATTCTTTCTGACACGGGTACCAAGGTGACATGCAACTAAATCATCCGCAAGGCTGGCATGCATGCAAACAAAAACTCCAGTTAGTTGAGACTTCAGAGCAAATATCGTGGCACCTATAAGATTAAGCGCTGCATCTGACGAGGGTCTGTCAGATGATCTTTGTGCACCTACTAAAACAACAGGAATAGGCAAGTTTTGTAAAGCAAAACTAAGTGCAGCCGCCGTGTAGTGCATAGTGTCTGTCCCATGAGATACTAGTATTCCTTGATACTCCGCTGACGTAACCTTCTCCTTTATCTTATTAGCAATGATGGTCCAGTGCGCTGGATTTAGGTTTTCACTGTATTCCTTTAGCACTACCTCGGGCTCGACGTGAGCGTAATTTGTAAGTTCAGGTACAGAAGCGTATATTTCAGATGCCGAAAGAGCTGGTGTGACACCTCCTGTCCGATAGTCTACTTTACTTGCGATCGTGCCACCAGTCCCTAACAGCGCGATTTTGGGATGTGCCTTCTTCTGATCATTATTTTTAATTGAGTCGTGGATTTTGTACCCATTACTTGATTGTTGGAATGAATCTACAATCTTAGTTATAGATTGAATCTTATCTGTTCTAAACCCTATATTGTAACCGTTTTTTAATTTGATAACAATATGATTTTTGTCCGCTGATTCATAACGCGGCATCAGGATGCCTGTGGTCTCCTTCTCAGACGTCTTTATTGTAACAGTGTAGCCTACGGTAATTTCTTCTCCACTGGGCAACTCCTGGCTCTTTTCTTTGTATCCTTTTAAATGGTCCTCCACTTCCTAATCTGTATTATATTCAAAAGAAGGACTTAAAAGTTAAAAGATGAGGGAT
>JBAVTY010000434.1:0-3339 GCA_049696495.1 Candidatus Nitrosopolaris sp. | reverse complement strand
CAATTACGTAAAAACAACCAAAGTTAATATGATATCCAACGAGATAAACGGCTGTGTTATAAGTTAAGTATCTCAGCTTTTGTCAACATGCAATTGCCCGAACCGAGTTTGGGACCGGATTTAAGATAAGTTTTTAGAACGTCGGTTCATAAATTTTTAGTTGAATTAGCGTATATTTCATTCATAAAGAAGGTCTGTTGCTAGTACCAGGGTCGGGTTTTGATCTTGCGTTCATGAGATGAAATAATTATGGACACAAGACGATGATGAAACGTTGAAATTCAATTCAAGATTCAGGACGAAGTCCTGTTTTCTTATCGTAATTTCCATAGTTAATAAAATTCACAGAATGATGTGTTGCGGTCATTTTCAAATGCATACTGACTCCACGTATCGATTTAAACCGCTTGTTACAATTAATACATATGGCGTCAATAATTGACACTTCGCTAGAAGGTGCCCCTAACCCTGCAAGGTTTGTTGTGTTGCCCAATTCAGATGAAAGGTTACTCAACTTTTACGACTTAATAAATGGTCAAAAATAAAAGCATATGTCAAGAATTTGCTAAATTTTTCCCTGAATCAGAAAAACATGCAGTTTTTTAACCTGCAGTATGACTGTAAGTACTCAGAATTCGCAAAGGGATAGAGGTTGGGTTGATTGAGAGAATGCCATAAAAGTCAACATAACGGGACTAAGCCAACTAATAGACTTAAATAAAATTTACATTGAATTCTGTCGTTTCTTAAATAAAATCCAAAAATAACTACAGATCCGTAGTGGTTCCGACCAGGAAAGAAGTAATTTTAGAGAAGATCAATCTCTTGCAAGAAAAGAACGATCAAGAACAGTATATCATCAAAGGAAAATTATCTGAAAAAGAGAAAGAAATACAACGATATTGCCCATTAAGAATTAGTACAACATTCGCAACGAGTTTTATCATAGGATGAGGCAGGTGGGATGATCTGAACAAAAATCTATTATTAATTGGAATTGTTCTAATTATTAGTACCGTTGTATTATATTACGTCGTTAACAATGTTCTAATTCGAAGGGGGGGCCTCGATAAGTTTGGAATAAAGGAAATCTATCCTACGAAGCCTGGTGGAGAAGAATGGTTTATGAATATGCTCGACCCAAATAACGATCCAAGAACAGTCAACACTCCAAAAATGACTCAGAATGCTGACGGATCATGGAAAGTAGCATTCAATAATTCTAACAACAATAACCAGTATCAAATTATTCCAATTCAATACCGTGGAACTTGTTGTCAAGATGAAGTTAGATATAGCATACTTACATCTTCAGGTTATGATGATAATAAAATAGTTATAGACCAAAAAGAGTTGGAGAGGCGAGGTTATATGCAATCGCCCAACGATTGGAAGAATGTAGAGATGACTGGATATGTTAAATTAATATCAACAACAGGATCAAGTTTTGCTGCTAATAATGGTGGATGGACTTGGGAAGCAAGAGGTTCAAGACACTTTGGTAATATACCTCCTGATATTTGTTATGGTACGTCATATAACGCCCATATACTTTGGAGTACTGGTGATGTTAGATGGGAGAAAGAACAGTGGCATGATCATATTGTACCTACCGAATTCCATCCTTCGCCAGCTATCAGTATAGATAGATTCATAGGGTTTAAGGCTATAATGTATAATGATGTACAACTTGATGGCAAAACTTTTGTAAAATTTGAAATCTGGGTAGATCCAAACAGTGACGATAGATGGTATAAAGCATACCAATTTACTGATTCTGGTGGGTGGGGAGATGCAGGTCAAGAATGCGGAGGGGATCCTGATCAGATAATAACATGGGGTGGTCCCTTAGCAATATTTAGATGGGATGAGGCAACTGATGTAGACATTAAGGATTTTAGTGTAAGGGAAATACAGCCGCCTTAAATAATTGCTACAATAGTTCATAGCCCATATTTTTAAATAACATTACAATCTACGGGACCCACTGTCACAATTAAATACCATTCCTCGGAAGTTGGTTGCTACCCTAAGCAAGCTAAGCCATGCCTGAATCATACTTTCAACACCAACTGAAAATCCAAATATTCTGGTTTTAGGAGGAGCTTTTCTGTTAACTGTTGCTCGGTTATCCTGAGAACGAATTGGCTGCTTAAACCAAATCTCTGTCGTGTTTCATGGTAAACTTCTTTATGTAGTTTGTATTTATTCGCTAGTTTTAAGGGGGGGCAACAAAGTTACATGCTTCATTATATCTTTTCATAATCTCCAATAATCTGGCTTTATCATCTTCAGTAGTTTCAAGCCTGATCATCAGACTGAAGCACTGAGGATATTACTCAATTGTATTATTTAGCTCTATCGGTCGGCAATTCTTCCTCCGGTCAAGACCTTTTTCTGGTATACTTACATCAATCGATGATTTAAAATATAGCAACAGGGGCAGCAGTCAACGGACAATATTTTTATTCTTATTTTTAGTTTTAACGAGTTTTAATTTAGTTTCAACGAACAGCTGACGGACTCGGAAACTGAAACTTGGATCCCGTGATTTTTTTGATCTGTTCATGTTGTTGAATGATATAATGCTGTTGTTGAATTATTGCTGAATTGAGGAATGTAAACGCTATAGCATATAATTGTCTATCCCTTTCATTTTTCAAAATATCCGACTTCAGACTTTCTACCTTTGATTCAAAGCCAAGTTTGTCGTCGTATGATGATGGATGATCCATTGCTTACAGCTATCCAAAAAAAGATAATGTTATTTACAGACAGGCAAAATCAGTGAGCTTAGATTTTATCAAACTTAGCGTGTAAAAGTCTAGATGTTCGCTCAAAAATAGATGAATTGGAAATTACTAATCAAAAATTACGCGAACGGGTAGCAGTCGATCCCTTTCTAAGAAGATTATTAATAGAATGCAAACGAGCAAGATAGCCAATCATAATGATATCTTCCACAGGAGTGATTCTTTTCCATTCAAGATTGCGAGGGATTGTAGTAGAATCTATTGCAGTATAAGGAGGTCTAGAGCACACCTTTTGCAGCGAAGCTTCCTATGCCGTCTTTGATGACTCCCTTACATTATGGGTCATAATCGTGGATTTCCTTTTGCAATATCTATTACTAACAGAAGGTCCCATAGAAGGTTTTTCCGGTCAGGCACAGGTCCCATAGAATGTGAAACGTTATTCTCCATAATCCTTGCGATATAATGGTTTGATGTGTTCTTGTTCCCAGACTAGGGCCCGTGACCCTGGTTTGGTACGTTATATCATAACACAGCCCGTCGCATTATCTTCACAAATGGTAAAACAGAACCAATTTCGGTTTTT
>JBAVTY010000433.1:0-2998 GCA_049696495.1 Candidatus Nitrosopolaris sp. | reverse complement strand
CCGACTGTTGAATATACAATCGATTTCTTGAATTCTTGCAAAATTTTTTAGATAATTTGGATATTCAGGCTGCGAGCATAGTCGGGTCATCATTCGGAGGATGGATGGCTACGGAATTCGCGATAAGATTTAACAATCGAACACGTAGATTGGTTTTAGCTGCCCCTGCGGGAATTATGCTATCTTCAACCCATGCTCTTGACCAGTATATTATGACAGCACTTTATCCGACGCATGAGAATGCACTCCCAGCCTTTCTGGACATGGCTTACGATCCCAGCCTTGTTACAGAAGACATGGTAACGGACTTTGTGAATCGAATGAGGCTCCCAAATGCCAAGTACGCCTTCATGTCAACGTTGTTGGGAATACGAGACTCGCCAATGCTGTCAGATAGATTATCGAAAATATTAGTGCCGACGTTATTTAGCTGGGGAGATAATGATAATATGATACCCATGCAGTATTTAGGAGATTATAGACCAGTTCCTCAGTGTGAGATTGTAGTAATAAAGTGATTGTGGGCATGCCCCTTATGTTGAAAAGCCAGCAGAGTTCAATAAGGCTCTTTTAAACTTTCTTTTTAAAGAGAGTTAGCAGGGCTTCTACCGAATTCACATGAACTAAGAAAAATCAGGTTGTTGGGTAGAGCCTGTTTTGCCAAAGTAATTGTTTAAGAAACGCTTGACTCCATCTTGCCACAATATCTTAAGGATCATTTGTACGCATAAACTAGTGTACAAATATTGTTCATCAAGGTGTCTTTTCATTGCTCTCCTAAGATGCTTTCGTCGCAAATCTGCAGGGGGATGAGATTCGGATTATGAATTCTATCATTGAGAAGTATATTTCGAGCACTCTGGACGATCTCCAAAGAACTAAAAAAAGTTCAGGACCGCAATAAGTCATCGGAGTAAATCTTTTGTATCTTGTCATTGCTCTAAGCATAAGTCTCATTCCATAAAAATCGGCATCGGAATCCAAAACTGTCTGCCGACAAATCTTTTTTCTTGTTACAAACATTATATTTAAATGAGTTAGTAAAATGTGTATATTCTAATGACTTTAAGTATCAGTGACATATTGAGAAAAAAACTAGAAAGTGTTGAAGAAACGACTTCCATTCAAGAAGTAGCAAAGAAGATGAAGGATACGAAGGTGAGTTCTTTGGTAGTAGTCGGTATGAACTGTAAACCGGTGGGTATAGTTACTGAACGTGATATAGTTACAAAGGTGTGCATCAATGATGTACGTACTAGCACAGTGACGAGTAAAGAGATAATGTCCACTCCTCTTATTACGATCCAGGCTAGCTCATCTACATCAGCTGCAGCTGACATGATGGTAAAAAACGATGTAAGACATTTACTTATTGTTGATGATAGAAACAAACCTATCGGTATAATCACTCCACTCGACTTTACAAGGTCTCAGGGATACACAGCTGAAGAAGACAGAGGAGCTATTGCAACCGTATTAGAAAGATATATGGATTGGCTCTAGAGGAATTTGAATTTGGGCAATTCTATGCCACTACCCGGGTGTCCATGATTGTAATTAGGGAAGAGGACAGGTCATTTGAGATCCTATTCGAGACATCGTTGTTAGAAGTGGAGAAAATTCTAGCTGACGGCCAGAAAAAAAAATTTGTCAATTGAAAGCTCTAAACCTTAAGCTTCTCCTCGAATAGAACCTTGATTTAACGTTGATTTAATTCAGAACATGAGAATTACAAACATGATTCTAGAAGCACTTTAATAACCAGCAAGCATCACTAATAATCACTACCTGCATAGCTACGGTAATGGATTCCATATTGCAGCCATATATTATACCACGATAAGTACAAAATCGTTTGAAATGTTCGGTCCAAAATAGGACTATAAACCTGCTACGAGTGGGTGGCAACAAGAAAAGTGACCTGAAAAACTAGCTATCTGTGGGACATTGTAACACGTCGTGCCACAAGTATGTCAATACGTCGCTCTATACTAGCCTTATATAAAGAGACCTTAACGATTGAAATACAAAATAGATATACACCACCTTAACGATTAAGTTGATATGAGTGATGATGAAATTCCAGAGGATATAAATGTCCACAAACAAATTTGGGGAAAAGACGTAAATCAAGTTATTTATGGCGAAGTGGATAAAAAGGAAGATGAAGAACTGCGATGCCCCATATGTAATACACGCATAGATGAATTCGGTTATTGTGGATGCGGAGGAAAGTTAGGAGTTAGTTAGCTGAAGCTGGGACATAATTCCATGTTTTCATTTTGCTAACTTCCATTGATCGTTTAGTATAAAGCTATCCTAAAGGTGTCTAATGTTGGCTGGTCCCCAATCATATATGACACAACACGAGCGTAGTAGGGTGGTGTAGTATGCTGCCTTGAACTTTGACAACGCAGCCTTAGGATCATTGAATGCATCAACTGAAAAGCCATTCTCTTCTAGGCCGTTTTTTAAGGTCAAAGTGATATCAGGCTCATCATTTACAATTAGGATTTTGTATTGGTGTACATTCGAAGGCCTTTTCTTCATCTTTATTACTGGTACCAATAATATTATTCTGTCCTCTATATTTATTGGTGTTTATATTTTATGCTTATTCATAGCACGACTGGCTTTTTGCTGGCTATCCCAATTAGCATAAATTTTCTAACTAATACTTGCAAGGTGATATCTTTTCATCTCCAAAAACCTCTTGTACAAAATATAAGACCATTTAATCAAGATTTAATTAGAAAACAAATGCTATTTGGTATAATTTATCATTATACAATCTTGAACCTACAGACATGGATATAACCTACTTACGGCATAAAACAGCAGGGGCCTATCGTATATACGAGAATCCAGGAGTAATAATAAAAAAGATAAGCTTGTCCATTCAACTTATAGGATAAAGGAACCTATAATCAAGACTCTTGAAGGAGAGGCAAAAAAAAGAAGAATAACGATCAGTGTACTAGTTAATAACATACTTGAA
>JBAVTY010000432.1:0-3091 GCA_049696495.1 Candidatus Nitrosopolaris sp. | reverse complement strand
ATTCTCTTCCATTAAAAGAACATTCGGTGAATATGTAACTGCTAGAAAATTTCATAACATGGTAAAAGAGATCCTACTAAAGGCAGCTCTGTATAACATGTTCAATCGAATGACCTAGCTAATGGTTTGCATAAACTCAAATCCTAAATGAATCATGCAACACAGCAAATTCGAGTATTTGTTGAACTGGGATGAGACGCAAAAATGTTTAGATAAAATATATTACCGTGGTATTGAAAATGTCTTACTTCATGGCCGAATGAATAAGGTCACTGGTGAGGTGCTTGGCATAGAGTTTCAATCAGCTCCACATGAGTCGAGTCCATCAACATGCGATGCAGATGCTGTCAAGTCAGTGTGCTGTGCTCCTCCAATTCTACAAGACTTGTTACAGCAACGTTAATTGCTAAACATTATTCAATATCATATCATACTATGTCTCAACCATCTGAGGTTATCATATTGTTAGAAGAAATACGGACTGCGTTAATTGATATCGCATGCACACAAAGGAGAATACTAAAACTACATTGTGATAATTCCGATTTGCCTGGTACTATTATAACTATTTTTCACGATACCGCTCTTATTCTTTATTCCACTGCTAGCGTTAGTCACTAAGATGCGGTAGTAAACTGTATTATACTATGTATGACATATTTAATTGTATGACCGATATTGCAAAAAAGCTCAAAAACGCAAGTCAGGATGTTGAAGCAAAAGTAAAGACAGAAAAAGATCACGCAGAAGGAAAACCGAGCTCTGAAACCCTTAATAAGGCTAAGATTAAAGCAGGAGATGCCTTGACCTAAACTCGTACTTCACTAGGATACGTGAGATTTTTGTATATTTTTTACCACCGGGTCCTAAGATAAGTTTTAGTAGTGTTTCAGATAAATACTATAACATCTTTGCCTTTATAAGGACATAATCGATAAATCCTTTCTGGGAGGCCTCCTTCATTTTTAATGCTGAGTTGTATACGACTCTTTCAATTACCTTATATCGGATATTCTGGAGATATGCTGGTGTCATCTCCTTCAAAATTATATCTTTTATTCTCGACCTATTTTGTGCATAATAGTCTGCCAAAGGCGCATATACATGTGAGCCTATATGCTGGATATCAATAATCTCAAACCTTGACCTACCAATTAGTGATTTGACATATTCCAATTCGTAATGCTCTGATGCCCACGTTAATGATAAAATTCCAAGTCGTATGAACTCGGATACCTTAGATGATAATGATTTGGCCATTGTTATAACAGGCATTGCAACAACGAGTAAGCCATCATCATGTTTTAGAATTCTTCTAGATTCCTGAATAAATTGTATTAATGGTTTGAAATGTTGTGCAGATTCTAGAGCGATTACTCTATCTATACTTTCATTTGTAAGAGGCAAAATCTTAGCCGCCGCATTTAATAGCCATATATCTCTAGCAGCGTTATGATTACTAAATGACAGTTCTTGATGCATTTTTTTAGTTATAATATTAGTGTTGACCTCACTTCTTCCGACTAAACCTGCAGCAGTTTTCAATTGTAGAAAATTAACATTGAGGCACGTAATATCCAAGGTGTTGTAAACCGATTTCCAATATATTGCTGGCGCTGAAAATCCACTTCCAACATCTAGGGCTTTTTTTGCAGAATGTAACTGAGCGAATTTTCCAACTAACATACACAGTTCGTTTTGCGCCTGACCAAGAGTAGCAGTTTTTCCATTCCAGTAGCCAAAGTTTAGCATGGTTCCTCCAGTTGCTTTTAGGAAATAAGGCGTCATAAAATTATAACAATTAATTATGTCAAATTCATTCCGCATTAAAATCCACAATGGAGTCATATGAAATGCCTTTTTTATTTCTACCAATTCTTGACGCTCCTAATTAATATCTCATCAATATCTTGTAACTATTTTCAATGTACTTTCTTCCCCTTTCTATTCCTTGGCACTATGGGTGCAGCATTCATGTTATTATTTGCCTCAGGCCCTATAATTGGTTTCCATATTAGTGGATTAGATGTCAAGCCTTCAGTAACCGCTACTAAGGATTCCATTTCTAATGAAATAGATGTCAAGCCTTGGATAATGGCATTGACTGCCAGCGTTGTGTCACAATTTGCAATGTCTGCAATATTTGTAACATTGTTCTCAACTGTGATAACAGTACGGTTTATGGAGTTTAAATCTCCTTGGAAACCAGATGTTACGCACGAAGTGGAGGCAGAGGACAAGAAGATTGAGGACGCGAAGTGGGGATATAGAATCGGATTATTGCTTACAATACCAGGCTTTATGACGCTTACAATAACGATGATTATTATTGGATTAACAGGTTCTCTTGTTAGATAGGCTAGTAATCGACTCGCTTTCTATAAGTTATCTTATACCTCACCGTCATCCACAGCATCTACAAGAAGCCTAGAACGAGTAAAATCACCATTTGAAATCAAAAGAAATTGGGATGTTAGGGTTAGGCTTTTAGTATTTGGTTTGACAGGCAGGCAGCAGATGAAGATGTACGGCTTGTTTGTCCTCGATACCTCCCATCGCTAATTATTCCTCAACTTTTCCTCAAGCAAGAATGAGATTACATGCAACAAACCAGTATGTAGCTTAATTTTGAAGATATTACTACTGTGGTAAGGATCCTGATGGTGTCTCGTCCAGATACTCATGAACGGCAGCATTATCTTCAAACCAGATTCTACCCTGGAATTAATCTTACCGGCTGTCAATATCATTGGTTCTGGTGACAGCGTGGCTATTCCTTGTCGTTGTTGTTGGACTATGGGGACTGACTGCTATCATACCTTTCCTGCATTCAGCTTAGCTAAAGCAACGCCAACAATCTCTGTCTTCCACCTTTTCCCAAATTCACTTATCTAGAAAGGCCTAAACCGCTGCGTTTTTGCATTAACCAAAATAGAATATCACTATTCGTTATATTTAAAAGAACAAAGTAAATTGTGTATTCTCATGGCTATAAGCATCAGCGATATAATGTCGAAAAAACTAGAAACTATCGAAGAAATGGCTTCTGTTCAAGAAGCGGCGAAGAAAATGAAAGATAAGAATGTGAGTT
>JBAVTY010000431.1:0-2340 GCA_049696495.1 Candidatus Nitrosopolaris sp. | reverse complement strand
GTCTCCTCTTATTACTATTGATTCTAACTCATCTCCATCAATAGCGGCTCATATGATGTTACAAACCAACGTAAAACATTTACTCGTTGTTGATAAGAGTAATGTAAACAAACCTGTTGGTATAATTGCCCCAGTTGACTTAAGATATGCTGTGTTATATACCGATGAGGAACTCAAAGCTGCTATTGAAAAGCTATCAGAAGGTGGTCCACCTAACTGAACAAGGGCCTGTCTCCGTTTGATGGTCTTTCAAGATTATAGAAAATTAAATGATGTTATGTAGTCTGTAGCTTAATTTCATACCGTGAGAGTCTTGACAGTTGGTTGTGCACTATTTTTGGATTTTAATTATAAGCTAATGAATTTGTTGTATAAAGCAGCTGTTAGAATCTATTGTATACAATGTAATTCTGATCAATCTTGGTTAGTCTGGTTTAGCTATCGTTATAGATTCTTCAGGAACTATCTGGTTACTGACTACCATTTCTCAATTTGAAGAATGTTGTGCTATTTCTTGCCTGATTAGGCCGTCGAAGGCTGCATCTGATGTGGTGCATCTGATGATTTAACCAGTAATTTTCATCCTTCCTTGTTCGGGAGAGATATGAAATTTATAATACCAGAATAGAGCACCTGCCATAATTATGAAATCGGCCACATAAAATATATTCCAAAACAACAAATGGTGCAGACGCCTACCTACAAAGTCATTTAGATATCCCTCATCCGCTACAGCATTGATCAATAGAGATAGGGATAAAAAAAACCATGTGACAGATTGTACATCATCCTTTCGTAAGCTAATTAGTATTATTGTTGAGGGGACAAATAACATTAAATCTAAAATTGGATAGGCAATAGTAACAAAGAAAGCTGTAAAATCATCTTCGGCAAGAGATCGCGTGTGTAGATTAAGTCCAATGTAAGTAATAAACAACAGTGAAAGTATCGATGTTATGATAATAGTCATTAATTTGATCCTACTACGTATGAATCGAAGTACAGTAAACAAATGAGCTGCAAGGAATAAATATCCGATAAACCATAAAACATCTGTGACAGATGCTTGTATTTGTTCCTCTATCCCGAGTGCAAAATAGTAATAAGCGAGCGTCAGGTCTGCAGCGAACCAAGAAATAATACCTAGTGTTAGGAACAAATATGATCTTCCGTGGGCTCCGTCGACCCCATGAATACAGACAACGATTATACCGAAACTTGAAGCAATAGCTGCTGTTATATTCAGAATCAAAAAGGTAGAAAGTGCTTTATTGTGTGAATCTGAGAAAATTATTATAGAATTAGCAACAATTATTGATGAAATGATTGCAGAAATGAAATATACTAGTATTTTCCGGTCGTGTATTTGTTTTTCTGTTGCCAGATCAAATCTGTTTAAATGATCTTTTCAACGTATAAACATTTTCCTCCTGAATATCATTCGTAGAATCATTTTCCTCAAAGACTTTAGAAGGGACATGGAAAACGTGTTTCATCCTTGGCTACATTCAATGGCTGGCTGGCGTTTTCCAATGTCAGCTGATATGGAGATGTAAAACTACCGCTTTGTGAAATATGGTGACACTTCAACAACAACTAGACATTTTAAAAGAAATACGCTAATTTTTATTAAATAGATCATATATTCACTACCTTACTCTATGTCCGACCTCAGTCAAAATGTCGGTAGCTACCTTATACAACGGTTATACGATCATGGTGTTCGTCATATATTTGGTGTCCCTGGAGACTTTGTGCTTGGATTCTATCAACAGTTAATGCAGCCAAATAAACTGAAGATCATTAATACATGTGATGAACAAGGAGCAGCATTTACAGCTGATGCATATGCTCGAATCAATGAATTAGGTATTGTATGTGTGACATATTGTGTAGATGGATTGAAGGTTGTTAATGCTACAGCTCAGGCATTTGCTGAAAAATCTCCGATTGTAGTGATATCTGGTGCGCCAGGAATAAAAGAACGTATAAAGAATCCACTTCTTCATCATAAGGTTCGGGATTTTGATACACAGCAGAAAATCTTCGAACATATGACTATTGATTCTGTTCTCGTAGATAATCCAAGAACAGCTGCTAAAGATATTGATCGAGTGCTGTCATCAGTCACCAGATATAAAAGACCAGTATATATCGAGTTACCGAGAGATAAGATATTCCCCTATCCCGAAATTATTAACACCCAGCAGTAATTCTGTGACCAAATTGACTGATCGAAAGATAAGGTGGATTATCAGAGAGAAAATGAAAGAGATTCTCAGTACCAACGACATAGCATTATTACAAAATGTAAGCGGATCTAGGATTAGACAGATATGG
>JBAVTY010000430.1:0-6169 GCA_049696495.1 Candidatus Nitrosopolaris sp. | reverse complement strand
ATCATATACGTTTCGTGCAACCGGATATGGTACTCCATCCTTACCACCATGGGCAAAATTATACTTTACGGGATCTTGCCATGATGCTTCACTTCCATAAATTATCTCTCCAATAAGTGATAGAGCTCTTACTGTAGCAGGACCAACTCCAGAAATAGAAATTAGTTGTTCGTAATTTTGTGGATGGATGTCGTAAATTCGTTTGAACAGATCCCAGTTCAACTTACGAGGCATTTCATAATGTTCAATGAAATTGTTGTTGCCATTATGTTCATCCTCAGAAACAGAATTCGAAATGAACCATCTATCGAGCGTATCCCCTCGCCTAGAAGCAAGTACAGAAGATACCTTAGAGACAGATGATCTTAGATTATCAGTATTACCAGTAGCCAAATCTACACACGTTCGTTGGTTATCTTCTGAATCAATAGACGTCATATTGAGAACATTGGCACTTTTATGTTCACTTATAATTCCGGAATGTGGTTCTAAAATGAAACTCTTCACATTATCTGAAATCCAGTGATACCTTCTAGCCATTCTATTAATGGGATTCATTCCTTGTTGAATTATTGCCCAATCTCCGTGCTGGTCAAAAAAGATTACATGATGATATAAAGAGTAACCATCTTGAACTGCAGCATTATCTACCTTAGCTGCCATTCGACTTGCATATAATAAATCATTAATTTTAATTGAAGATAGATTGTAATATTTTTCGACTAGCTACGGAATATCGTTTTTTTGTTGTTGTAGACTTCTTCCCTTTTCCTCCAGCGATAGAGATCCCATGGACATCTGCTTTTATTGCCTGTTTTAAAACACCAGTTACGACGGTTGTAACTCCTGATGAATGCCAATCAAATCCTAGTACACATCCAAAAGCTTGAAACCATAGTGGATCTGATAACCTTCTTAAAAACTCCTGTTGTCCATATTCGTCCACAATCACTTTTGATATCGCCTGAGAAAGCCTAATCATTCGTCTAATCAAGTATAGGGGACGTGTCCTACATGTAGAGGAAGGTTAATAATAGAAGTTTTCAATTGACATTTAATTCTTAGTACGTAATCCTTTACACTGGAATAGCTTCAACTGTCTCGTACTGCCTGTCTTCTTCTGTTCTGGTCATAAAAGAAAAATAAATTAATAATGCTTCTCATTCTCTTTTCACAAGTATATTTGATATCGCATAGGGTGTCCCAAGGTGGTAACACGACCAGTAACCATCTTTTCTTATGCTTGGCGGCCAATAGGGGGAATGCACTTTTTACAATCTAGAAATATACAACTGTAAGAAGGAGTATGAAATAGCTTTGCAGCCTTTAGTTCCAGGGTCCCAAATATTTTTTTGTTATATGCAGTTGTAGCAAGCAATGCTCCTATTGGAGGAGCTACAAAATAAATCCATAGATCTTGCCATATATGCGAAACTACTGCAGGACCGAAACTCCTCGCAGGATTCATGCTTGCACCAGAAATAGAAGCGCCGAGGAAGATTACCAGACTTATAATCAACCACGCTGCCACAGGTGTTAGCATGGAGGTCCGATTGTGGCTAAGCATAATCAATAATCCACATATAAGAATAAATGTGAACATTATTTCAAATTCGAATGCTTCGAAGATCGAAATTCCAGAACCTGGTAAAATCAAAGCTGCGTTTTTATCCCAGAATTTTCCAGTCCATAGAACATTTGCAGCTCCTGCACCCACAACAGATCCTATTAACTGAAAGATCATATACCAGATAAAGTCCTTATGATACATCTTCTTTTGAAGCCAAAATGAGAACGTTATAGCAGGGTTCATATGTGCGCCACTCAGTTTACCTAACGGACTTACGGCAACTAGTGGAATGGCGGCATTACCAATTAGGGCAGCAAGTATAAGCCTTATAGATTGGTCTGGGATTAAGCGAGTAATGATTATACTTGATGTAACGAGAAACAAAAGAATTGCTGTTCCCAACATTTCGGCTAGGTATACGTTCCAATGCGGGTACACAAATATTCTGTTAACAAACAATAGAATTCTACCGCTTCTTTCCTTGGTAAATGATCCCTCCAAAGCTTCTTTGACCTCAAGTTTAAACTTTTTCCACACTCTAATCTTTAATTTTTTTGACATATCTATGAGTTCCTTAATTTCTTTTCTGTTACCACCGTGAGAACCTATTAACTTTATTTGAGGGGGGGGACCATGAACCACACAGTTAAAGTCATACGTCATACGTAGAGTCCAATGGTTTACAAGTGCTACATTTTGATAACCACTTCTACCTGTAGCATCTTCTTTCGAAAGGTGTTTTATATTAATAAAATAGGTGACGAGAACAATCGAAATAACATATTCTCTGTGATCTGATAATCCTCTCTCAAGCAGTCTCTCTATCCAGCGTATCGAATTGTCACTATGAGCCTTCCACTTTTCCTGTAATACGATACGTTTTCGCTAACTGCCTCTACGACTTCGAGATTATCAGGGATTTTTATTTTACAAATGGAATTTTTAAATTGATTAGTAGTACTTGAACCAGGTTGATTTGCAAGCAAAATCAATTCGCTCAGATTTTTCGAAAGTACTCTTGACGCAATATCTTTGGTTAATATCATTTTAATGGACCCTGAATCGTCATACAGTCTAGAAGATACTTTCAAATCCTTAGTGACATTTTGACAGCGTTTTGAGACATACGCTTGCTACTGCTTTCTTACGGCTCCTGCTATTAACAAGGGTAGCTACGTTAGGACAGGGAGGGAGTGGTCCGGTACAATACGGTAATGTATCATTCGGTAGATTATAGTTTATCGAATAACACTGGTCCTAAAAATAGGGTAAGAAAATAAATGATGTTCGGTTATTACATATAGCAGACTAGTGCACTAGTGAAAGTGATGGAAGCCACCGAAATGATGAAAGCCGAAGCCGCCGTGAAAGTGGTGGAAGGGAAAAGCCTCGCCACCGAAGAAGTTAGACAGTGGTGATGGATAGCTGATACCGCCACAGCCGTCGCAACCATAATTAGATGGGCCACCACATCCTAAACCGCTTCCGCACAAATTGGCTGCAAGCGCTTTTTGGTTTCCAATTGCAGCTACCGCAAGAGCTAATGACAGTGCTGCGATTACTAATGTGCTAAATGTAAAGGCTCTCTTTGTTGTTACTGACATATGTAACATTTTTCTCTACTTCTACTATGGTTTTTATGTTATTTATAGGCCGTCGTATATTCGACGAATGTACTACCAGTGTTCACATTCCTCTTAGAGTACAAGGTCATCTATTTAGACGCAAAGCCAACATCCCAGTAATCACATATACAATCAATCGGGAATTTCTTATCGATTATGAAACATGACTTTCACTTGTATAAAAATGCGGTAAGATGTTCCTCCAAGTATCTTACAATGACCACGCACGAAAGCATTTACAAGGACAGCTTGGTCGCTGGAGTAAACGAGTAAAAGAGAAAAAAATAGTGGATTGAACTTTTCCATTTTTTGAAGGTCAGTTACTTATCACCAGTGTCGGTGCCAGCCCCATCCGCCGTGCCACCAATGTCGGTGCCAGCCCCAGCCATGGTGCCAGCCCCATCCGCCATGCCAGCCTCCCCAGCCGAATGCTAATGCTTGTTGGCTTCCAACTATAGGACCAGTAGCAAACAATAGCGCTACGGCTGCAATGGCAGCGGTGCTCAAAGTAATGGTTGTCTTTGATTTCATCATCTCTACATCCCTTCTTCAACTATAAATAAAATGTCATATATTCGACGAATGTACTACACTCCATATCCCGAATTATGTTACATAAAGGGACAGTACCGCGCCTTTAGGCTGCAACGAACCGACGGTGACAATTGTCCATGCCGTATAATTGCTAAATATCATAAAGTGCTATTGTACATAAGCAACCAATTTGCAATACGTAGCGTACGTACGGGGAACCAACGTTTAGTATCGTCAAGTATCTACAAGCGCGATGTACTGACATTTATCACATAACCAAGTTGTCCAAAGAGTATTCCGTTTATGTTTTCTTTGATTCTATCATACTTCTTGTTAGAGAGTAAGATAATTCCCAAAACCATTAATCGTTCAATGTTCTACAACCCATATACAATATCATGTTATTACTAAGAGAAGAGGTGAAAGGAAATAAAATTAGTATACATAACAATGGCATTACTGTTCGCAACAGTAGCGATGATAGGAACAATGATGGGAACGCAGTTTGCAGAAGCTTGGTATCATGGCGGTCACGGACACTACGGCGGTCATATATCGGCTATGACAAGCGGCGGTGGCGGCAGTAGTAGCGGAAGTAGCGGCGGTAGCGGTAGCGGCTATTAGTAATCATACGATTTTTTTATTCGTATCCAGCAAATCTCATTCCACTAACTAGAATCAATCACAAATATTTTAGATAGCGATTGTTATCTTCCAGTCCCGGCGGACCGTCACCTATTGACTGGTGGCGTAAGCGGCGCTAATTCTTCTTTTTTTAGTGGGATAGGTCTTCTGGCAGAAACATTCTGTGCATCTTCCTCTTTTCTGTAACTTTCTTTATGCCGATTTCAAGGGCATTTTCTATCAATCTTCTGATTATCTTCTTATGCTCGCGCACTAAAGATAATAGTTAGACATCTCGCGTAATTAGCAATTAGGATGATTTAATCTGATACTATATCTGATACATCTAATCTGTATTGTACCGTCATGATACAAGCGTTTCTCTTGATGTGTTATAAAATTGTAGTTTGACATTTCTTGAAGCTATACACAATAACATTAATTCGCTAACTATCGTTCCTAAACAGATATTTGGTTATGTCTAGTTTGAAACGCTTTATTCTATAATAATTGGCTATAGCGCTTTTTAGATTGGGGGAATTTAGGATAGTACTTTGATACCAGAAGATCATCTTTTCCTTGTCTCCAGCATTCTTCAACAGCATTATAATCAGGTGAGCCTTTGGGTAAGTTTTCAACTCTAATAACTTTATTTTCTTCTAAATGTTTTCTGATTATAATTGAACTGCGATGTTGAGTTGCTCTGTATATAAATAGCAGTAATTTTCTAAACTTCCTCTGCAATTCCTTCAAGTACTTCAGAAATACATCTGGTTGAAGTCATCATACTGACGGAAAAATTGCTTACCGTCGATAGTAATTGTACCAAATACACAGGTCTTTTAATATGACTCTGTGACAGTCACTATTGGACATATTCCTTCAGGTGTCCACATCCTTCTTCTAATTAAAGCATCATGCATGAATATGGATTCATCTTCTACTGCAAGCGTGAAATCCTTAGGTATGCGAGAGATTACTTCCATTTCAATAATATCAACAGCTATTCCATTTACGTAAAATAGAAATGTTCTTTTGTTATGATTGTTAGTTACTTTGATATTGTAGAATTACAAACTTAGATTACGCTAGAATAGATAATTCTCAAAGATATATACTCTGCTATAGGATTTTCTTAATAGAGTTTGAAGAGTGATTTTTTGATGACTGTGTAAGTCTTTGTTTTTGTTTTCATTATTTCTGGCTTAGCTCTTACTGCAGTCCTGATCTCTCAGCAAATTGCGTTTAACATGCTTCCATTATCCATACAAAAGGCAGAAGCTATCGAAAACAAAACCTCTCTTCCTCGAACTTCAGATGAAGTCAATACAATTCCATCTTCTCAATCCAACACTGCTTCTTCTGACGCTTGCATCAATTACAATCCGTCCACACGAACAATTGCTGTCAGCTGTGGCAGTTCAATTAGACTTTCAGATATTGATAACAAACTCCATAATAGTGGTGTTCTAACTAAGTAGTCTCCAACCGGCACATGGTTTCTTAGCGCAAACTTAGTCATATCTAAAGGAGCTACCTTTCACATTGATTCTGTAGATACCAAATGGCTAAAGATGAATTCAAAAGTGGACCACAGTAGCGGACCTAAGATTGGACTGGCGTATATTATAAACGTGTTTGGTAGTCTAAAGATTGATTCTGTGAAGATAACTTCATGGGATCCAGCAACAAACTATACTCAATAACATTAATTCGCTAACTATCTTTCCTAAACAAATATTTGGTTATGTCTAGTTTAAAACGTCTTGTTCTATAATAATTGGCTATAGCGTTTTTTAGATTGAGGAATTTAGGA
>JBAVTY010000429.1:0-3111 GCA_049696495.1 Candidatus Nitrosopolaris sp. | reverse complement strand
ATATAGAGAAGAACAATTTCTAGAAGTATCGGCCAAAGTATTGCCTAAGTTGAAAATTGGTCATGTAATTGGAAAAGCAGTATGGGACCAGAGAGGAGACATTCGCGATGTGATTTCAATTGGAAAGTTGGTACGAAAGAATGACGGCCCTGAAGAAGTTGAGCAGATACTTAGTACAATGACCAAGTACGGAGAAATGAAAGAGCATTAAAAGAGATGCTAGGAAAATCGCGATAGAACATGTGCCTATTGAACAGGAAATCGAATCGCCTCGCTCGCTGACTTTACCAGCAACGGTAAGAATAACTGCTAGGGATTTTCTTCCTAACCTCAAACATGGTTTCACCCGCTGCAACTTACCATAGATGACGATATAAACCAACTAGCCGCACGATCGATGCCGATATCAAAAGGATTACGTCGAGGAATTACCATAACGCACTTGTCTTAGACTAGGCATCTGAATAATAGAACCTTGAGTATATAATACACTCAAATATAGATAAGGGGCAACATACAATATCATAGTAATGTCGGAGGCTCTCTGAAGATTCAAGTAACATGCCAGGACTAGAGTTGTGTATTCCGAGCTTTTTTAGACAACTCTGTACTGACTAAAAATTACTACTCTATTTTTTATTGTCTTGTTATTGTTGACCCAGTCATCTGGTTGGTGGCAGAAATTGCAAAGAATAAACTGCTCGGATATCCAAGCCGTGTGAATTGGGAGTTATAGTGTTATTGGTGGTCAGCATTATACCAGCAACGATTCTAATGTTGATCCATTCCAGGTTTATTGGCAATATTTCGGCAATTCGATTATAGCAGCTTTTAGTGGTTTCTATTAGAGCAAAGGATGATTTCAATCGTCAGATGTTGTTCAAAGCGGAAATGGCACGTTTCGAGAAAGATCGGATTTTGAAAAATAAATACATTGCCCACGTATCAATAAATAGAATAATTAATTATAAAGGAATGGAATCCAAAAACTAATAATTTCTTGGCAAGGCTTTCATGTAGGCGCAACATAAATAGGGTACACACTAAGACTACCATTCCGATGATGACAATATTAGATTTGATCTTTTTGCAGTCGCATTTCCACATATACTACACAGTTGCCTACTACAAGTATTATTACTATTCTTAGCTGCATTTATGAAAGTTAAGTATCATAATTTACCAACAAGCGGTTTCATATGTCAGTCTGTTTTGCACACTACGGTATAGACCATTTCCAACAATCGCATAAAACGCAATTCCATGCTGATTAATAATATTATAACTCCATAATTGGCAAATGTTTCTAATGATTATATCATAGTTCGAATCTGTCTACAAATTCCTCCTATATTATTAGCGAGTGGTGTAAAGTATCTCAGATATACTATTGCGAACGATATCTGTTGACAATTTAATCACAAAATGACAAGCATAGCAAAGAACCACAAAATGTCTACTACACTAGTGGCGGCACTTGCACTTACAGCTATACTGGTAGCAAGTATAGGAAGCCTACGCATCGTATTAGCGACACATGACGTTAACGTACAAACATACATAAATCAAAAAGAAGAGTGTAAAACGGATAAGACAAATTCTCCAATCTCCGATTTATGCACTGCAAGATTCTCAAATACTATCACTCAAAGTGGCACATCATTGAACACGAATACGGAAAGTGCTCCTGCTACTACTCACACCACTCCCACGCATCCAACGGTTTTAACATTAGCGATTTCTCCTAATCCTGCAGTAGCAGGTCAAGTAGTAACGGTATCGGGTTTACTGATAAATACCATTCCAAGTTCAGGAGCTACTATATTTATAGGTGGAGCTACTATAGCATTTACAGGACCAATAGGGAAATTAGTCACTTCTCCAGATGGTACATTTAGCACCACTTTTACAGCGACAACAGCAGGTAGATTTACAGTCCAAGCGCACTATGCTGGTACAGGAATATATCACCCATCAAACTCGGTAAAAATAATGTTATTCGTGACTTAAATCCCTGTAATTCTCGAGCATAAGCCGCCAGGCACTTGACGACAACATCAACAGAACTACCTACTCTAGGAACGGACACGAGATCTCATATTTTTGCTACTTGTTTGAAAAGACATAATATTGAGCTGGGATAATTATGATAGATTTGGCATCTGTTATTACGCTTGTATCTTTTCTTGATTTCGATGAATGCGAGTCTACAACATAAAACTCCAGACACCCAAAAAACCATCTGATTTCTTCCCGACACTGCCGTCGGCGCCGCTGGTGGAAGAGCCGCTCCCCCCGTCGTTCCATGACCAGGTGCGGCATGAACGGTTTGTATAACAGTCAAGTCAAGTCCGCCAAACAGGAGTATTGTTGCAATAACCACGACGATAGCAAACATATGGTTGTGTACTATTGCTTTAAGCATACGAAGTGTGCCTATAATGCCTACTGTCTGTGCTATACTTAACATGTCTGAGATTCCTACGTTTAATACCATAAGTAATCTCTATAGGCGTTAAAAATAAGAATATTGAGTTGTAACATAATACCGAACAATATGCGAGAGAGCAATTAATTATCTCTTCAGATTAGAAAATAATAAATAATTTGTTTCGAATTCTCAATGATGGGCAAATTTGATGATTATGGAATTATTAAGGTTCCAGAAGTTATTTCAAAGATGAGCGCATGTCCAATTGATGTTTCTTTTAGAATTTTGGGACAAAAATTCATGATCCTAATTCTGAGAGACCTGTTTGGGAAAAATCTATCTGTTGTAGAATATAATTAGCGTCGCCCTCTATCACAGGTTTTACCAATTAGAGGAGTACTGGTAGGAATCATTTTTAACACTTATATATTAGATGAAAGGAGATCTCAACAGCTATATAGTATACGATTAAGTATACGGCTTCATTAGTTAGATTGAAAGTAAGCGGCTTCTTCTGAATTGATTCAATCGTTAGGAGGATTGAACCAACCCAGGAATGTAGTAGATTAGTTGGATAAAAATTTCTTAAGAGATAATGGCATTCCTCAGCTTTAATATTATCTCTTGATTAGGGGCTGAAGATTCTACATATATACAAAGATACTTGTCCTTTCTTTCAT
>JBAVTY010000428.1:0-13850 GCA_049696495.1 Candidatus Nitrosopolaris sp. | reverse complement strand
CAACCGACAATATTGATCGTGAAGTCGAAATTCTATTTCAACGTAAACGACCCATACTGGAGATCGAACTACAGCACTGCAAAGTTCAACATTAGCTAACCAGAAGGCTCTGTTTGTTATTCGTCGGGCGTATAAGCGGACATACTTGTGTGAGTAATCCTGCTATTTATACACAGAGAATACTTTTTTTGTGGCAAGAAAGGATTACTTAAGAAATAGAGATTATCACTTACTACCCTTGACTATATCGTATTGACAAAATACACAAATCCCTGCTGTCTTTTCAGACTCTTCTAGAAGGTGGCTACATGATCCACACTTCTGCCGAAGTAACAACTCATGATCAACAGTAAAACCACAGCTACGGCATGTCAGGCCGCAAGTATGGTAATGTAATGGTGCATTACAGGTTTTGCATTGCATTCAATAATCACCAATTGACTCCAATTCCTTTGGATCATACCGTTATATATATGCAGTGCAATTTGTTCAGGGTTTATTTGTGTGGGAACTTTTGATAAATATTTCTGGTTCTTTAATATGAATTTAGATATTATAAATGACTTATGCAAGTCTATGGCTGATGATTGTACAAGAATTAAAGTATGAACACGATGAACACGTTGTATAACGAGATATTCGATATCATCTCTTTAACTTTGGTTTCAAAAGAAGATGCATCTTAGACACTAAGGCATATGATGCTTTGGTTAATACGATCCGTCTGCAAATCTGTTCTGGGAAATATTGGGATAAATTTACCTCTGGAATGTGGGAAAAGAATCATCATATCGGGCTTGGAATCTATTCAATTTGTTGGAAGCACAATTTGTCATGGCGGCTCAGGAAAGGGCCTTGTAAAGAGAATAATGGCGTAAATGACATAATTTTGATCGAATATCCGCGTGGGTGCATGCTAGCCATAGCTGACACCAATCCTAATTTACTGTTATACAATTGATTAAAAACAGTGCGAAAGATCTCTGATTCATAAGCATTATATCATATTGGTAGAGACAGCTTGCCAAGATATTCACTCATGTTTTGTTCAGCCCTAACTTTAGCTATAATTTCATTTTTTGTATCCTCCGTGAACCATTGAGCAATCGATTTTGCTACGCCATTTTTGTCGCAAAGCACAATCATGAACCCACTAGTTTCCTTTACAACAGCATACAGGTTTTCCTCTCCTACGGGTTCCCAATAGTTGTCCTTATTATCTTTCAATGCCAATGCAGGCATCGCATGACCAGTGTATTTTGTCAAGAGATTCTGTGAGGCTGTCACACGTTTTTCCCCTAGCTTCAGAGCCGCAAAGTACTGCATTATTCTAGGTTACTTGTAACTAGGCTTTAAAGCATTTAGTATCTGTGAGAAAATTTCGTGATTGTCGTCTTTCGTGTATTTTTTATGAAAATCAAAAAACCGAACTAGCCTATGGGGAGGGCAGCCTTCTATGGCATACTTTCTCGCTTGCAGCGCCATCTCAACCTTATCCACTGCGTGCACTAATCTCGCAATATCGGTTTTATTTAAAATATATTCCTCCCATATTCCTTTATAATCTGAACGAAGGTAAGAAGGAATAGAATTTAAAATGGCATCTATAGCATTGTTCTCCTCTAATCGCTTCTGTTTTTTAGTAACTTCGCCAGGCAGGTAATCTCCAATAATTGACTCTGGCAAATCATGGAGGATTGACATCTTCATCACCCTTTCAGTATCTAGCCCAAGCATATCCGATAAAGCCATACTTATTGCACAAGTCGAATACGAATGATCTGCTACCGATTCTGGATTACCAATTTTAGATGTTGAAATCCATCCAGCTCTTTTTACACTCTTCAGCTGTATTACATGTTGTGAGAATGGACTCAAATCAGCAACTTTTCTTTTTTCCATTTTCTTTGTTGCCACTGTATTGCGCCTCACACATCTGCGATCATGCAGGAATAACTACTGAGCTATAAATCATAATCAAAACGGAACTCATTATTAGAGATGAATTTTCAGCAAGGGTAGTAAAATAGTTTGCCATTCCTTGCACTGATTTTATAAAGTAGATTGTAAGCCAGACAACACGTTACGTGTTATGCATTTGCGAAATAGCTACCAATTTTGCTGCCAATTTGCTTTTAAAGCTAACGCATTCCTTTTTCAATAGACCTCCATGCAATGTCTTTTATTCCTAGCCGTTTGTTAATCAGCCTCGCTGCTACAAAAAGGAAGTCTGAAAGTCTGTTGAGATATGCTAAAACAATAGGATTTATTATTTGGTCTTTTGAGAGTAAAGTTACAGTAATCTCAGCCCTTCTAGAGATAGTTCTAGCGACATGAAGAAGCGATGCCTCAATGCTTCCTCCTGGAAGAATGAAGAATGTGATTGGTTCCAGTTCCATTTCAAATTTGTCTATAGCATCTTCTAAAGCCAATGTCAAGTTTTCATCCATTCTGGGAGTGCTAAATTGATTCTTTTTTCCTGGGGGATACCTAGGATCAGCCAAATCCGAACCTATAATAAAAAGGTCATGTTGTACACGTGTCATAATATTTATAAGATCCAAAAAAAGGTCTTTATTTTTTAGTCCCAAGGATGAAATAGCCATCCCAATATTAGAATTTAATTCGTCCACTGTACCATATGCAACGATCCGTGGATTTCCCTTTGAGATGCGGTTTCCATCAATAAGGCCTGTTTCACCTTTATCGCCTGTTTTAGTATAAATTTTCATATATTAATTTAATATATCGGATAATTTAAAAACATCTGTGATATTTGATTTAATTTCGATAATATATTTATTCCACGTGCAGCAATTTAAGCTGTGAGACTAGTACGAATGGATCTGCGCCTTGTGTTCACGAAGGTGTTTTTTCTTTTTAAATCGCTCATTGCACTTTTCACATTTAAATGGTTTTTCGAATTCCATGAGAAAACGTTCTCTTCTTTCTTGTGATGTTTCAACAATACCGTCAGACTTCGCTGTTTTTATCATAACCAATTACGATAAAAAAATATTTTTTAGTTTATTTACCTTAAGTAAGATACTTATCTTAAAATGATTAGAAATGAATCCGTCGTAATTAGTTCCCGTCGCTATGTCCGTCTCAGTATGGTTGTCAGACTAAGGTGTATTTTGTTGGGAGACCAGTGTTTTTCCGGTTCCAACTAAGCTTTCGAGATTTCATTTTCACTTCATACTTTTGTATTAATTAGCTAGCTGGCTAGCACACATCTTTCGGCACTAGGTTGGGCCCTGCCATCTTTATCCTATTTGTTGTTACTGGCTGGGAGCTTAAATTTCTTTTCACGCACAAGAAACTGAGCGTTATAGTCTAAGATAAAATCTCAGATTTTCATATTTTCAATTTTTTCTCTATTTTATGTACTTGTTTTAATTCCTCGTCTATGTGCTTCAGAATATTCAAAAGTCACAGAATCAGTCCCAAAATTATAACTAGCAGCATGACAGAAAACACTAAAATACTAAATCACAGCAGATTCTGCAATAATGCCTACTGCGTATATATTAGTGAATTGCACTTTGGGATCTGAAGAAAAGATTATCGCTGAAATTGCAAAATTACCAGATATAAGTGAGGTAAGGGGAACCTACGGCGTTCATGATGTCTTTGTGAAGGTAAAATCAGAAAACACAGAAGCTATGAATCATACTGTTACAAACAAGATAAGAAAAATACCAGGTATAACCTCGACGGTAACTTTGGTAGTTATCGATGAACAAGGCGGAAAGGAGAGCCTTTAAACTTACTTTGCTAGTTGTTTCTTTTTATCTTCTTCCTTTATCCTCTTTATCTCATAGATAGTAAGGGTGGTAGTCGACAGAATTATCACCCATCCAATTGACCCTATTACTACATAGGCAGAGTAGATAGGAGTGAACAGCGAAATAGCGGCAGTTAGAGCTCCTAACCACCATATTATGATTAGGATCTGAAGGCTAATTCGAACCATATCTTTCCTTAGCCTCTCATATCCTCATCAAAGCCTTTGATGTACCTTAATGTTTTTCCACATTTGGAACATTTATTGTATTCATTAAAATCGAAATCATTGTACATTCTAAATGAATACGAGTCGTCATGACTGCAAAATACTCTACGCAATGCCCTAATGATCATCTCAGTACTTCTACTTATGGGAACAGGATTCTTTATTTATTATTTGTTCTCTACTGTTTAAAGGTATCTGTGCCGTCGGTGAGATTTGAGCTCACGACAGCTCGGTCTTCAGCTTCACTCCTTTTCAGGTCGAGTGCTCTCCCAGGCTGAGCTACGACGGCACTTGTTTTAATGTAGTTGGATAAATCCTATATAATTGATACTTGTGATAATATTTGCCCGCTGCTAGATTCATAAGTGCTCACAGTACAGAAAACACGATAAGCGATATCATTCTGTTAAACGGAATATGTTTAGCGCTCTTCGCGAAATGAAATTGACTTGAGATTCATCAAGAATTAAAGACTCGAGCTTAATAGTCATGTTCAATTAAAAACAAACTAAGGATTTGTCGTGGTATTACAGATTTCCCTGCAGGACTGTCTGTAATGCATAATGGGAATCAACTTTGGGCGGATGGCAAGGCATAAAAGCAGGGAATAGATTTTAAGAGATCAGATAATGACAAAATTTAGATATAAATTTCTCACATTTAATTTCAAGCCCACCAAAACAATAATAAAAATGCAGACATTCATATACTTGAATCAGTGTGTCACTAGCATAATCTAACACTTTCCCCCTGTTACAATATGCAAAATTCAAGTGTATGCTCAATATGTAAAGAAGATCAGACGATCATCACAGATCTATTGACCGGTGAGATAGTTTGTAGCAAATGTGGTCTGGTAATTTCTGATAAAATTCAAGATACGAGACAAGAATGGCGCGACTTTGTTAATTCTGAAGCAAAAGATAGACGTAGAACGGGAATGCCCACCTCTCTGGCTCGCCATGATATGGGACTATATACAATGATTGGTAGAGGCCGAAAAGATGCTAGAGGACAGGTTCTAGACGCTTCTATGCGGTCTACAATGGGAAGGTTAAGAACATGGGATCTTAGAACCCAAGCTAGCGCCAATAGAAACCTCAGAACTGCCTTTAATCAACTAAACATATTGAAGGATAAATTAGGACTTCCAGATGTAATAATTGAGAAAACTGCGTACATCTATAGAAAAGCCCACGAAAAAGGATTGGTACGTGGAAGACAAACAGCAGCAGCATTAGCTGCCGCTCTCTACTTAGCATGCAGACAAGATGGTACTCCAAGAACGCTTAAGGAGATATGTCTAATTAGCAACTTGAAACGTAAAGCTATTTCACGGGAGTACAGGGATATGGTAATTGAACTTGACATCAGAATTCCGATTGTCGATCCTATAAAATGCATTGCTAGGATAGCGAACCAGATCAACCTAAACCAGAAGATAAAACAGAAAGCAATTCATATTATGAATGCCGCTACTAAGAGTGAGATATCCGCTGGAAAAAGCCCTATGGGACTTGCTGCTTCAATTCTTTATCTATCTTGTTTAATTAATGGAGGTAGTATAAGCCAGACTATTTTCGCACAAACAGCGGGTGTAACCGAGGTGACCATTAGAAACATATGCAGGAATCTAAGAAATCATCTAGATTTAAGTTAGAAGAGCGTTAAATATCTTAATTATCACGAACAACGAAAAAAGTATATGCTGACTGTTTCAGATGACCGTTATAACCTCTACATTCTAAATCGTCCACAAGTCTTCCAACTAGTAAGGAAAATCAACCGAGACTTGGATTTCATCTTATTTGCTGTTGACAGGAACCTCTCACGGCTGCTTTCGTTATAACCCTTCTTCAAGTATGGGGCGTATTTTTGAATGTCTTCATAATCGAAAGATCCTTAAATAACTACCTATAATTATATACACGTCATCAACATCACCAATGTACAAAAATGTTAACTACCAAAAAAATGATGGTCATCGGATTGATGGTTGTGCTTGGTTCATCAGTTTTGGTGGGCGCTATTTCGCTCTATAATCGATCTTCATCAAATGCTCCAGCCCCAATAGGAGTTAATCAAAGTCAAATTAACGCAAGGTTAAACGGCGTAGTTGACTTTTGTATGAAATCTTTACCAATTGGAATAAAGCCTTGTGACAAGCAATTAAAAGACGTCGTTACTCAGATATGTGCTAGTGTTGGGGAATTAGATGCATGTCATGATGGGAAGGTAGATCAATATTATAAAGTCAGAGCCGCACAAGCATCGAAATCTGCTATTAAGGGTAATATATCAAAAGGTATACTTGATTGAAGGAGTATAGAAAATCGCGAACGAAGGTTAATCAAAAAATGCAAGGTTATTGCGTAGATCTCCAGTTATTCGATAGCCTTGGGTTGGAAATATGCATATTTTATAGATTCGTTCCTTTTTAGACCTAAAGTACACAATCATTCGTCTTCGGATTTAAATCCCATATTTTCTCGGTAGTATGTCACGACCAGTGATTCACTGGCTGTAATTTGGGATTCCTGCCATGGTCTTGGTCTCCATGTCATCTCGTGAAAATGTTCTCTAATCTGCATCCAATTTCTGCAACCACGTCAAAGGAGCTGGACAGTGTTTTTCGGGATCGTGAAGGATTTCATTACGTATAGGACATAACACAGATGCAGTGATTGTTTGCTCAAAGGGGGGTTCTTGTTTTCCATCTGTGGAGTCGATCCAGTCTAAGCGTCGATTTCAATAAACAAAAATTAACACACATAACTACAAATCAATACACTATTTATTACATGGTGAGTACTAACATTAGGTAATTAGTTTGGAAAGTACCATACGTTCTCACGCGCGCTCGGATACGACAACCAGATCCTTCAGATTTGATTCAAATTTGTCTGAGGTTTTGGACGACGAGGCAGAAAGAATGGGTATCTCCGTTAATGCATTGGTAGGAACCATCTTGAAAAGATATGCAGAATTTACCCGGTACCTATCGAAAATAGATATGATAGTTATTAATAGAGAGTTCATTACCTCCTTGCTCGAATCACTTGACGAACAGACTCTATATGCTATGGGTCTAAAACTAGGCGAAACGGTGCCAAAAGACACGATACTGTTCTGGAAAAAGGAGCTTACTGAGCAGTCAGTCCTGGAATACATCGAAAAAATAATTTGTCGCTATGGTCATCTGGGTACGTATGATGAGGTTTCAGCTGCTAGTCGAACCATCGTGATCAGACATAGAATAGGAAGAAAGGGTTCAATTTTCTTCGAAGGTTATCTGAGGGGAGCGTTAAAGAATATCGTCGGAAGAGATGCCGTATTTGAAGTGACTGACTCTTCTATAAAATTTGACCTTAGAAATGAATAATGACGCTTCAGTATAGTTCGTCGTCGTCGTCGACGTTGGTAGCACACGTCTAGTTATTAGTATTATTAATCGTCCATCTATCCATTTCAGGCTATCTTTACAAGGACTTTTTTTTCAGTCGGTCGATGCAGAATGGACCGGAAATAAATGAACACATCTAAAACTAAATCTGAATTTATAGCAAAGATACTTTGGAAACTTGCACAAAGAAAACGCGAGTAACACATTTCCGCGAAAGCTCGCGACCGAGGTTGTAAAAATAACAAAACTTAATGCTTCGTGTCCTCCTTTACATTTACAGTCAAATCAAATATTTGTCGCACGAATATCGTGACCGCATTTACATTAGAAAAGACATTTTACTCAAGTTGACGGAGTACGGTGAACTTAACCAGACTTCTCTGTTAAGCTACTGTGGCCTTAATCTTGTTAAACATAAAGATATAATCAATCACATGGAACAAAAAGGGTTTATCAGAAGGGTAGAAGAACCATGGGGCAACAAAAAGATAATCAAATATAGCATTACAGAAAAGGGTCAAGAATTTTGCAAAAGAATTTTAGAGCCGTACGAGGAGATGTTCCCGAGAAAAGAGTAGTGATTTCTATGAAGCTAGCCATTGATTATGGCAAGAATATTTTTACCATGGACGTGTTAAGTTAAAGAGATAAATTTATAGGAGGCTCCTACTTCGCTCAACGCCATTTGCTTAGCTAGCGCTATTGTATGCCATTGAATCTCCTAGTAATGAGACAGAACACTTTAAATTGTCTGCAGTTTATTTAAAGAAATAGTCCGCTTTATTATATGCAGATACTCGTTTGCATTCAGGACAGTTTTCCCTACTGCTGTCCAATCTAATAACCTTTAGTGTCTCTTGATTCATTTGTGTGGCGAAGGGATATTCAAACCCGCAATTTTTGCATTTTACCATCAGAAGAGGCATTTATAAATCAATTAGATAATAATACTATATTAATGTTTTATCAGATTCTGCGGTATTCATTTTCAATTTCCACTCAAACCGTTCACATTCCTTTCTATCAACGCATGAGCGGGGTAAAAACCTTCATGCAAGAGTAGGGTAAAAACCATACAACTAAGTGTTTAGTGGTGGGTTTCGGTTCGGTTTGATTTAGATGGGCGGTTGGTTGATGCGCGATGCAAGTTGTCGTCTTCTGTTTTGAGCAAGGCATAATAGATTTGGAACTACTTACAACTAATATGGAATTACCTTAACCTTTTAGTAGTCAAGATAAAGAAAGTAGGATAATTTGATAATTTGGGAAAATGCCTAAGATAATTAGTTATAATGTTGCTGTCAGAAATATGATGATGTCGCAATGCAGCTCATAAAGAGACTGGAGATACAATCCAAGCAAAGAATTTTTGATTTCTTAAACAGCGAACCAGTTGGTAGAATATCCACTATAGATGTCGATGGCTATCCACAAGTCATACCAATGAATTTTGTATATGTACACGCAATCGATCCGCAAGTACATTCACGCCAAATAATAAAAATAGATGCAGTTTATATGCATTCTCATCCTCTTGGCGAAAAACTAGATAATATTAAAAGAAATTCGAAAGTGGGGTTCGAGGTTGATCGACATGTCTGCTATTTACCTTCTTACTATTTTCATCCTAGTGACGCTTCGCAAGCTGATACTCTTTACATTAGTGTGGTTATCAAGGGAAATGCAATGATTGTTGATGATAATGAAGAGAAGACGGAGGCTCTAAATTCGCTAATGGAAAAGTATCAAAAGGAGGGAAAATACGAATCACTTGATTCTTACATGCCGTCCGTCCAAGAAGTTACTGTAATCAAGTTAATCCCACAAGTAATGCGAGGCAAATATAAAATAGGTCAACACTGGTCACCAGCTTACCGATTAAAAATGGCCAGAAATATTGTAGATAGGGAGGGAGGGAAACGAGCAAAAGATATCCTCGATATCATGGGGATAGATATTTTGACCGACGGCAATTTGAAGATAAGAGAAGAGCCTTTAATGTGACAACCAAGGATAGATATGACCACGACGGAAACACGGCTCACCAGCTGATTTAATCTATGTGTAATTAAATAGATGACATTTCCAAAAAACAGGTAGAGATCAACGCTGTCCACAGATCTGAAACGCAAACATTATGTAGCCATTAACTTTGCCAGAGCGTCTGTATTGGTAAAAGTTGTTGGTATCCTTGGGCATCATTTCATTTTTTAGAGCATTAGCGTCTGATCTTGATAATGATAATCTAATAAATCGATCACCCAATATATCATCCCATGGTAGCTGCGGAAGTGATTCTAACTTATTAGCAAACATAGCGACTACTCTACGTGGCTCTTGCCTATCTAAAATGACTGAATAGTTGTACTCGTCTTTGATCATAGCGACTACTCTACGTGGCTCTTGCCTATCTAAAATGACTGAATAGTTGTACTCGTCTTCGGATCCAAATGGATCAGGCATCGTGTATGGGTCAATTTGAATATATTTTTTGAGTGTATTTCTAAGAGAGTCTGCTAACCCGTTCATTATAGCAATATCAGTCATAGTTAATTTCTTTAGTTCTTCGCGCGTCGGAGATGCAGCTAACATAGAATGGTATGATAATCTTCATTATATAATTTATACCTCGATCGGATGGTCTTAGGTTGACGATGATGTAATGCAAATAAAGAATCTTGAGATATGCCAGATTCAGGGCATGACCGTCACGCTTAATTTATTCATTAGAGTATTTCAGGAAGGTCGCGTCAATCATCTTGCAATCGCTTTCACATGGTTTTTAATGTGCGAGCATGAAATATTGAATTCCCAGCCATCTTTCGGATACTTAACCTGATCTCTTGAATCAAACACTATTATCTTAATGCGCAACTTTATCATACTGATATATGGCGGGCTGGGAATAATCTTCGAAAATTCAAGAGACCATGGTCATCTTACCTCGACTTTAACTCCTCATCTAACTATTGGCTAAAATGCCGTAGCGTTGCGACTGCAGTATAGACGGATTTTTTGGAACCCAATAGTTCTACTCACTGTTGGAATTAATATCTTTGTTGTGTTCGTAATGATTACAATTATAATAATAATAGCCTTCCTGTCCACGAGGCATTTGTAGAAATCATCATAAATAGATCTTATGGAAAAGGCAAAAGGAAAGGCGTGGTATCTTTTTGCACATCATCTTTAATAGGGTTTGCTTGTCTCGCGTCGTAATTCAGCTTTGTAACATTCTTATCCTGGTTAGGTGTCGCCATAAAGCTGATTAAGCCTATATCAGTGCAGGTTGCATTGTTTCTACAATTAGCTGGCTGGCCAATCTTTTGTTGCAGTTCGCTATGAATCACATTTGACTGCGCGTGAGCTTTCTGCATCGGTATAAAAGCTAAAGCTCCGGCAGTCAATACCATGGAGGCAAAGATCGCACTCATCTTTAATGACGTTTGGGTCGTGGCCTTCTCGTTTGCTTTAGTCCAATCAAATATATTTGACTTGGCGAAATAACTGCTGCATTTTAATCATGATGTATTCATCTGGATCTAGTGATCCAACTATAACTTAGATAATTATTGTCTTTGGCACTTGTTTATAATAAACGTGTTAAGAATAATTAAGCAAAGGAATGAGGTTCGATCTTATATGACAACTGTATGTACGTATCGTTGCTAGCTAAATATCGTAGACCTGCGTTAACATGTTCATTCGTATTTTAGGCTCATTATGTGGTTGAATGACGTCCTAACGTGGAATATCAAAGCAACTGATGTGAAGGCATCTGTACATACAGACGAAGACAACGTAAAAGTTAGATTTTCAGGATGATTAATCGATTCTCGAAAGGTTATCTGATTTATAGTATCGATCTCTATCTCGTGGATGGATGGTTAGTCTCACCGAGTTGATTTGTATTCGTTATATTTAGGATCCTTGATAGAAAAAACATTAAATTGCAATGTCTTTTCAGGATCCTTGCCGGGGTACCCAAGCTAGGTAAGTCATTGGCCCTAATAGGGGTCAGCCTCGAGATCACTATGAATCCATGGACGTGCTAGCTGATGTCTTTCGGGACTCGTGGGTTCAAGTCCCACTCCCGGCGCTATACTCGTGGGTTGATAAGACTTTTAAGGCGCAAATTCTTAATATCATTAGCTTCATGCCACACGCAGCTTCACAAAAAATACCATCGACGAAATTGAAGGCAACAAGGCCTACCCCAAATACCATTACTAAAGCAAATAGATTCTATCACAGAGAATCAACCCAATTATATCATTAGATCGTACAAACAAATGGCAGAAGTAAATCCAGATAATGCTGCTATCATTTATGACTATATTATTGCCGAACAGACAGAGATCAACATTAAGGAATCTACAAAGGGTGACAAGATAAAGAAACTTTGTTTGTTATCCAATTACCTAAACCGCAAATCTTATCGTATAATGACCAAACAAGATATACTCGAATATCTTAACAGCCTAAGGCATGCACAAAAGCCTCGGAACCTACAATGGCAGACAAATGGTTTTTCTAAAATTTTTCAGATGGTTATACAATCCAGACGAACCAGATCAGAGAAAACGTACTACTCCTCTTTGTATGATGGGTGTCAAATCGTTAACACGTCGGGAAAAATCTCCGTATAACCCTGAGGATATCTGGAGGCAAGAGGATCACACACTCTTCTTGAAATATTGTTATGTCCCACGTGATAGATGCTGGCATGCAATGGTTCACGATACATCTGCTAGACCCCATGAAATATTGAACTTGAAAATCAGAGACATAGTCTTTAAATTGTCAGAGAACGGGACGCAATATGCCGAAGTTCACGTCTCTGGTAAGACCCACTCCAGAACTTTACCACTTATCTCAAGTATTCCATATGTAAAAGAATGGCTAGAAGTTCACCCATTCGCGAAAAATCCGCAGGCAGCACTCTTTGTTTCCGTGGGGAGGGCAAATTTTGGACAACCAGTTAGCCGTGATGGAATGCTGAAACATTATCAAGAACACTATAGAGGCGATTATTTCCCTAAATTATTGAAATCCCCTTCAGTGCCATCTGAAGATAAAGAAGCAATCAAAAAATTACTGTTAAAACCTTGGAATCTCTATATTTTTCGTCACTCTGCTTTGACTCATAAATCCCAAATATTAAGAGAGAGTACACTTCGAGATCATGCAGGCTGGACAATGAATTCCAAGATGCCTTCTGTTTATTTACATTATTTTGGGACCGAATCTTCCAATTCATTACTGGAGGCACACGGAATAATTAAGAAGAATGAGATGGAGATTAATGCCTTAAAACCAAAACAATGCCCTAATTGCAACGAACCAAACAAACCAGACGGCAAGTTCTGTGTTAAGTGTAGAATGGTGTTAACTTATGATGCATTTAACGACACTTTGGAGAGTCAAAAAGATAAAGAAACAGAGGTACAAAGGTTACATACAGACGTTGCATTGTTAAAAGAGGCAATGTTAGACATGACGAAGATGTCGTCTGTCAACATACCGTCCTCGTCAAAGGCACGACAGGCCGCATCACAAGCGACCCCGCGGGCGTCAGCTGCCAACTTGGCGCCGTGCAACCACTCTACATTACGAACAGCACCCAGCGCAACCACTGCTACATCGATGTCAAGCACGTCACCATCAGAAAGCCGAGCACGTCGAAGCCGTCCATCCTTATCACCCTCAAGTGCCATCACCGTGACGTTGCAACGCAAATCAACGCCATACTGACGTTGCCACTTGGCAAAAACAGTACCAGCTGCCTGGCCTAGAGCACCTGAAAGTGGAGTCGGACCGCGCTCAGCTAGCGTTACCGGCAGACCCGATTCGCAACAGACAGAGGCAACCTCCGAACCTGTAAAGCCGCCACCGATGACGAGCACATGCTTTGGACCTGAGGCTAGGCGGCCGCGGAGACGACTGCTGTCATCCCGGGTCCGTAGAGTAAACACCCCATCAAGGGTTGCCTCATCCTGGTTAAATCTAAAAGATAGTTTGGAAATCAAACTTTATATCAAAAACTTTCCATATGGAAATTCGCTATCCAAGGCGCAACTTTCATATTTATATGTAATGGCCACATTATAGTTACTGGTGTCTAAACAACTCGAGCTTATGTTTGTACTTCATGTGGAAGGCAACATCGTTGCAGTATTCGGAGTAGGCGGACTTGGACATCTTGCAATACAATTTGCTTCCACACTGCTAATTCAGCTAGTACTACTAATGGTGTTAATTGTTGCGTTTACACAGATAGGTAACAATTTTGTTTACCTACATGCGTTACACTTTTCTGCTTCTTTTTTGTATATGTATCAGATTTAATTAATCTTTGCAGAAACATTTCTGATGGCGTTAGTCCATTTATTCCGCCATGTTCCCTGGCCTCGTTGTATGCCTTGACAAACA
>JBAVTY010000427.1:0-4176 GCA_049696495.1 Candidatus Nitrosopolaris sp. | reverse complement strand
AACCTGTTGCAATCATGAGCGCATCTATTGGAATGCTTGGTGGAGCAAGAGCACAGTACCATTTGCGTCAGACATTCATATTTCTGAACATGTATCCGATGAACAGTCCAGAAGTGATAGTAAACTTTGCACAGAATAAGTTCGACTCAAATGGCAGACTAATTGATGAAGACACTAGAAAACATTTGAAGGGACTACTAGAAAACCTTGCAATTTGGACAAAAAGATTGAGAAAACAATAAAGCAAGATGTCTTGTGCGTCATGTGAAATGGTTAATAAAAAACATAAGTCTCAAGCCTGAAAAAGAAGAATAGTTGAAGTACCCAAGGTACAATAGTATTTCCACATGGGCCGCGGTATAGTGCCGCCATAATGCTATCTATGCGTGTATGGAAACAGACAAGAAATTATACTGATGAAGATACTTTAGTATAATACAATTATCTAAAAGGTCTAACAAAGATTTACAAACTTGCGAATCTTTTATTATGATGAGTCAAATGAAAGGAATTGTAGTTGAAAGGGTGGGTGGCCCAGAAGTTCTGCAAATTCGTTGTTTCCATACCAGAACTACCAGGTGAACCTTGGGCATAGGATTTGGAATTATATCTGCCTAATGCGCAGCATTTTCTTCCCCTAAAACAACGGTGAATCATCAGTCTATTCATCCAGTCAAGCCGATTCTTTATGTCCTTGAACCTATTTCTAATTGTGACTTCTGTTATGTCTGCTGCATTAGCAATGTCGATTTGGCTTTTCCGCTCACCTGTCATTACACAAGATGCAAGCCAGTAGGTGTTATAGGAAGTATAATGCCTTGGAATTTTCCTTATTGGCAAGCACTACGATTTGCAGCTCCTTCCCTTATGGCTGGTAACACAATAGTACTAAAACCGTCAAGTGCAACTATGGGATGTGGAATTGAAATTGAAAAAGCTTTTACTAGGAGCGAGGTATCTTTATAACTGCAGTAAAAGTTCGAGACGAATTAAGAGATATCGTCATGTCTTCTAATACAATTGAAAATGTTTTGGTACTTCAAGGAGGAGGCTCATTAGGGGCATTTGCATGTGGAGTCTTCAAAGCTCTTGCAAATAACAATATAAAAATAGATATCGTGGCTGGCACTTCTATTGGTGGCATAAACGCTGCTATAGTAGCTGGCAGTGTAGATATAGAGCATCCAGAACGCATGCTAGAAGAGTTTTGGCTAGAACTTGCAGAGAATTCTGTAAATTTGAGTCCTCCCATACTGGAGTGGCTATATGGCAAATCAAGAGAGGACCTTGTTAGAGCAGCTGAGAATCTTTTACCAACTACAGACGAAGTTAATTCACTACTGAGCACAATCAGCTCTGTACTTTATGGCAATGATAAGTTCTTCGTTCCTAGGTGGAGAGCTGACTATTCATTAAAAGACCCTCAATACTTTAATCCATCAAGATGGACATACATATATGACCATTCTCCTTTAGTCAAAACCTTAGAAAAATATATTGATTATAATAAACTTCAACCTAACGGTAATCCTCACGCACGTCTAATAATGACTGCAGTCAATATCTTAACATCAGAACCGCTAATTTTTGATAGTTCAAGGCAGAAAATAACTTCTAAGCACCTACTTGCGACTTCTGCCTATCCATCAGATAATTTTCCTTGGATTGAAGTAGAAGAGGGTGTATATGCCTGGGATGGCGCTCTACTAAGCAACACGCCTTTTAGTGAGGTTATAGATGCCTCGCCTGTAATTGACAAACGACTCTTCTTTGTTGAAAACTATCCTAGGAGACTTGATAAGCTACCAGACAACCTGGCTGAAGTCTATCATAGAGCTAGAGATATCCAGTTTTCCGATAAATCTCAATACCAAATAAAGATGTCTAAAGTAATAACACGATATCTGAAATATATAGAAGAGCTATACCAGATAATCGACAAAAATATTGATCCCGCTAAGATGGATAAGAAGCAACTTGAAAAGATTCGTCATACATTCACTAAAATGAAACGTGAACGTGGTGCAGAAATAAAGAACATAATTCACATAACTAGAGATGAACCATTCCCACGGTACTACGAGAATACCGATTTTTCGGTAGAAACTATTAGGAATTCAATTAAGGATGGTGAATCAAAGACTAATCAAATATTAGAAAAGATAGGATAAACCTGATAGTTCCGATGGGCCGGTACCATGACTAACTAACTAACCCATTTCTACACTCCTTCGTGCGGTTGTCATTTGATAGAAAACTAGCAGACTTTACATTAGAAAGTAAAAGTTTTATTTACATTTCTAACTGTAGCTTGGGAGATGAGTGAAGAGTTCAAATGTAAAGATAAGTTCATTATGGATAATCAAAAGTTTTTGTGGATGATAGGTAGGCAAGAGAAAGGCATCGAGTTAACGGAATACGATATGACGCCACAGGATGTGACTATGGAAGTTAACGTAGGTGAAGAGGTGATAATTTTAGGAGGTTGGAAATTTAACGTTTCAAGAGTGATTTACACTTACGCTACGATAAATGATATTGTGGAAGGTTGGAAAGAGCTACTTCATGAAAATATACCCGTCGATATTCTTTTTTTATCTCTCTTTGTTAGAACCATTCTTGAGACAGATAACCCTAAATCGATGGGTAGGGAGCCGGAGCTGGTTGTCCTTTTGAAACTCTGTTATTGGTATTACAGATGTCTAAAAATGGATAGTGATAACAACTTTCAGTATAAAGTGAATGAGATAAAGGCTGAACTAGGCAAAGGATTATTCGCCAAGGCGGAACAATTTCAATTACCCATACGTGTAAATCTCGGCGGTGACACGCAGAAATATTTCGAAACCCTACAACCGACACTATCTGCAATCGGACAACGGATGGCTCCTCATGGCTTCACCGACACGTTGTTGGAGATTCGTCACTCGGTCTGGAGATATGTCTCTGAGTTTCTTTTTTACTCACTAGGTGATGAGAATAATTTTATGATATCCATAATTAAAACTAATTCACCCCGAAAGACCCGAGACTTGTACCTCAACACGATTCCTTCCGATGTTAAAACCGTCTTAGATAAATTGAAATTTCAAGAAAAAATAGAGGATAATCTACTTCAAGAGATCCTTTTTTCTCTTAAGAGAGATAAGATATTTAAAAAAATAAACGAGGGTCTTTCACAAGGAGGTAAAATCATAATTCTTGATGCCACGGTACCGTCTCTGGGATATGCTATTAATTACTACGCATCAATTCATAACAAAACTCTTGACTTACAAACGGCGATAAACGATTCAATCAGGTATGCAAATTCTAACACTCAAGACTATGCTCCCGTTTTGATATTTGCTCAATCTATCTATTGGCAATTTTTATGCTTAAAGAGTATGTTCATTCTTGTTTTTCAAAGGGATATTTCACATTCCTTTTCAGCATGTGTTCATACGCCTTAGGTCCATCCATCGTATGTCCTTCGTTAGGAGTGCTAATCCACACCTGCACTCTGCAAAAAACTCATTCTAGTCTGTAACGTTGTTAGACAAAGCCATATGCAAATTGGATCTGGAAGTGGTCATAGAAAGCGTGAAAAACGCCGTTGAGTCAAGTACTGATGCATTTTCTTTTTAATAATGGTGCAGATTCAACACCCGCTCAACGGTCTGAAAAATATTGGTTCATATATTGGCTTTGTTCGGTCCATCGTGTCTATAGCTATTGCTATCGTTCTGCACATCAATCAAATAATCCTCCTATTAGAGAGGATCATAAACTAGGATATGCCAGGTATGATTAGTATGCAGCATTATTGTGGTAAGATATGTTAGCACAATATGTAAGTAAAAAGAGCAACTTTTTTAATTGCTCTATAAGGAGTTAATCCTGCATCAGTAAGAGGTGCTAATTCTCCTGGGTTTAAGCCGTACTTTTTCTCTACTTTTATCAGAAATCTATATGATGGTATAAGGATATTTTCCGAAAAGCCCTCATCAAATGAAGAAAGACCCGGTCATGCTGTGTACTAGTATATTCTTATTTGCAAGAGCCTCTTCCCCGCTATTACCAGAATGGCCATGTATACCAACTAACCTATCCCCTTTGGCTGTCAGCAGAATGTGTATGTATATGTTTTAAAATATTGTGGACCTGGTCTCTGTATAAAGTTAAGCCTATCCTTCT
>JBAVTY010000426.1:0-2985 GCA_049696495.1 Candidatus Nitrosopolaris sp. | reverse complement strand
GATCGAAGTCCCAGCAACAATATTTAGAAATGGTTTATCATTTTCTCCTTTTTCTCTGTCTGTTTTAGTAATTCTTTCATATAATGCTTGGTAGGCCCCTGCTTCATATGCACCAAGTGAACCACCATCTTGTAGCACTAATGCTCTTTGGCCATCGGGTACCTTTGTCATATGATCTGGGTGAAAGAGGATGTTATTATATTTTGAACTTTTCCTAATCGATGTTAGTTGGTGGCGATGTTATCTAGGAAAGAAACTTTCCAAAGAAACTATCGCCAAGCTATGGCGTTCAAAACTCGGGAAAACATTTCACGCTTCGAAGCTATAGATAAGATGGAGGATTTGGACGTAGAACAAAACACTGCTAATCTGCACATTTTCACACTATTTGTTTTACTCGAAGGCTAAAGACGCCTTCCTCATGATATAGTTCACCTACAGCCTTGAACTCCGATCCTTTTCTAAGTAATTCGCGTGGACCTTCATAATCATAGTGATTTAATCTAGCATGCCATTTTCCGTCAACTGTAACTAAGGCTCGACCATGTATGATTTTTTCAACGTAAACATCATAAGTAGTACCAGAAATCTTTACCAAATTTTCAGAGAGTATAACTTTACTATCGTCAACCCATTCTATCCTTTTCAGTTTTTCAAGCTTCTTTAAGGCCTCTAGCAAAACAGAATTTTCAACTGAAAGGTTCTGTTGAATAATATCTACGTCTAACGGTTGTCTTCCACTTTTGGCTATTAATATGTAAATTTTTCTTGCCGCAGAATCTATCTCCCGCCTAAATCCACTAGTAAGAGAGCATGATTCTAGTGATAGCAGTTCCATTCTCTTCTTATCCTTCCTTCTGATAAGTTGATTCATTGATTCTGGGGATGGCGTAGAATCATCTTTTTTTATGACATCTGGTCGTAACAGCATTTTATCTACTCGTTCATCCATTGCTGTTCGGTTTAATTCGAATGATAATACTTCGTCAGGCGTCATAGGATTTATTACGATATCTGCTCTCTGAATAGGGTTTAGCGTGATACTAATACTCGAAAGTGTCTGTTTCATTTTCTCTATGCGTCTCTTGCTTGCATAAAGGTAGCGTTCATCTATAGTATCCTTTGCCGCAAGTATTATGACACAACCAGATGACTTTCTTCCGGTTCTGCCCTTTCTCTGTATGTATCTTATCTCGCTAGGTATTGGTTCGTAAAACACGACGAGATCTACTTCTGGTATATCAAGCCCTTCCTCAGCTATGGACGTTGCTACCAGTACATCAAACTCCCCATCTCTAAATGATTCAAGTACAGCAGATTGTTGCTCCTGGCTCATCCCAATATCTAACTCCCTTTTTGCCTGTCCTACAAAGCGAGCCGCCTTAATTCCATTTTCAGTCAAAATTTCAACTACCTTTCTTGCAGTGTCTCGGTAATGGGTGAAAACGAGAGCTTTCATTCTTTCATTGATCAATCGAGTGGATTTCTTAACAGCAACATTTACCTCAGTCAAATCTTGTCGTTTATTTTGACTCACGAAAACGGGATAACGTTGCTTCAAAAGTTCTACAAGATATGTTGTTTTTGGATGCTCTATTTTTAGACTATTTAGAAGTGTCTGGATCTCCTGTATTCTATCGTCTTTCAGCAGCGATTGATGAGCCTTTCCGCCATCATTTTCAGCCCTCTCTAGAAAAGCTTTCAATGATGGGGACCCTTGGCTTTCTATAAGTTCTGCACAATACATTAGCGTAAGAGCTGACGATTGCTGCATCAAGGCGGCATAAAGTGGCCCCCTTAGTTCTTCCATAGTAAGTTCTAACTTGTATTGTAGCTCTTCTCCGAGAGTAATGAGATCGCTTTTAAATATCCACTGCAAATGTTTTTTTCTGAGTAATCCTCTTTCTATTAGAAACTGGAGTCTTTCTTCAAGCATCGCACGTAGGGTCGAGCTTATGTATTTGTACTCCTGAGGAATAGTAAACCATTTCCAGGATATATAGATTGGATTGATATACGGTTTTACATCTTCATCCTCTTCATTTCTGTATTCGATCTGTTCAATAGATAGGTTATTACAGACTTCTTCAATCCTTGTTTTTTCTGAGCCAGGGCTAGCTGTCATAGCCAGTATAACTGGATGTGATGATTGTTGAAGGTAGTACCTGGCTATCGACGTATAAGCATAGTCTTTTACACCTCTGTGAGCCTCATCAAAGACGAGCAAGCTAAATTCACTAAGAGATAGTCTGTTCTCTGCAAGGTCATTCTTTACCACCTCCGGTGTTGCAAATACAAGTCTTATTTCTTTTCGATTCCAAACGGCCATTCTAGTCGGAGGTAGGTTCTTTCCTGTAACTACTGCTACGCAATCCTCAGGTATATTTAATACTGAAAAGAATGAGCTCATATGCTGAGCTACAAGCGGTTTGGTTGGAGCCATCACCAAGACTCTTTCTGACTTGTAATTATACAGAAATTCCGCACAAACAAGTATGGCTATTACTGTTTTACCTAGAGCAGTTGGAAGAATGACTAGGGTATTCTTATGTTTATTTCTCACAGACTCAGATATGTTGTTTTGATACGATCTAAATTCGATGGATCGTTTTTTTATCAATGCATGATCAAAGTATTGAGTTTCATTCTGTTGAGTAACTGAGTTTACCACATCCTATAATGATTGGTTGAGAGAATAGGTTAATATTCATTACAGTATGGGTGCTATGGATTATACTTGAGCGAAATTTAAGTTAATTCAAGTGATCTTCCGTTCGCTAGAGTAGATCCGATGCAAATTCAAGATAATGATGCCATTAACTTTAACTACTATTCTAACCTAACTAATGCTCCTGCAATTCTTTCTCGTTGATTTATTTGCGCCTGTATTAGGAACGAATGATGCTGTGTTGCATGATTCATTTAGGATTTGAGTTTATGCAAACCATTAGCTAGGTCATTCGATTGAACATGTTATACAGAGCT
>JBAVTY010000425.1:0-2215 GCA_049696495.1 Candidatus Nitrosopolaris sp. | reverse complement strand
GAGGCAAAAGCATGGCTGGATAAAATACTTGCGCTATTTCCTCATTATCCACAAGCACTTTACAACTTGGGCGTCATTTATCAGAGTAAAAAGCAGTGGAATAAAGCAATTACTGTATATAAGAGGGCTATCCGCAACTTTCCGGAGGACTCAAAGGAAGAGAAAGCCAACGCTTATCAAAATCTAGGAGCTGCCTTATGGGAAGAAAGAAGAAGAGAAGAAGCAATCGAAGCATGGAAAACATGTCTGAAGTACAATCCTAAACAAAAACATGCTAAGCGTAATCTCAAGGAATTTACAAATGAATACGGTTTACCCCGTTCCCCTGTGGGATCAGCAATGGATGACTTCCAAGCTTTCATACACATGAAAATGGAGGAAATAAGTGATTTGAATAATCCTACTGACGCAGATACAATAATAGAAAAAATAACGAATACTTGGAATGATAAAATAGCCTCAAGATACGCACAAAAATTGGACAAAATGAACGTCAACGAAAAAATAAGGTTCCGATTGCAGAGTATGCGGATAAATGAAGATCATATAATAACCTAGATCATTAAATATTAATCGTCATTAAATATTTAATCGGCACATTAAACATCATTAAATATTAAATATGAAGATCATATAATATTTATGGACATGTTCCTTGTTGCTGCTACCTCAACTGGTCAAGCACTTCAGCAAGTTTCGAATCAAGTGTTTTCATTTCGGCGTTCTGGGCTACTGCCTCGCTAATGCGCTTCTTATTCGCTGAAACATTGACTAAACCTTTGACTGCCTCTAGCTTTAATTCTATATATTTTTCCGTCGGTTTTGCAGCTGCGTCTACAATTAAAGTGATGATTAACCCAGAATCAAGTAAAACATTATCCCTCCTTCTAGATGTCTTCCTAGAGCACTTATTATTATGATCTAAAATATTAAAGGGTTCTCTTTTACAAATACTTGCGGAATCTCCTTCTCTGCATAAACCTCTACATTGTCAGGTGGTAAAACAGTAGATTTGTATTTTGGTATTTCTCTGATTGATGTTGTTGACAACTTTTGGTGCAACGACATAGCATTTTGAACTGTTCCTCTGGTTGCAAGACCCTATACATTTTACCTGTTACATATTGTAACATTGATTTTCCTTCCTCCAGATCGTTAATTACCTGGGTAGCAGACATTCTTCAACTGGCTATTTTTCTTTCTGGCTTTAGTCAATAAAACTCCAAGGTTGCGGCGTCTCTGACTTTCTTTATATTTCTCTCCGTGCCGCCTCTTTATGAACTGCACCTCATCCAGAACTATGAAATCAAACTTTTCTTTAATTCGTCGTCAGTTATACGGTGAGCAGCTCAATGGACAAAGCATGTTGAACACTTGAAACAGTAGGCGTCGCTATAGTTTCTTTGCTTACTCCTTGATATCAAATTGTTTCAAAATACGCTTGACTCTATGAAGACGAAATAGACGGAGTTAAAAATAGAGATCATCTATCTTAATTTCAAAGAAATAAGATATGGCACAAAATAAATTCAGTTCCCATTTATCATGTTAGAAGATGGATGTGCGCTGTTGTGTTAGTTGGTGGTATTAATGTCATGTTTGTTGATGGTGCTGCTGCTGTCGTGTTAGAAGATGGTCCTATCTGACCACGGATTTCTCCATTCTGATGCTGTTGGGTATGGACATTCACGTACGCATTCCCTGAAGTAAACAGATTAGTAAATTCAGGTATGATACATTCATACTAACATGTGGCATAATTTGTTTACCTGTCAAATTACCTCTGATGTCTGACGATGTTACAGTTCCTTTTACTAATATCCCGTTGGTATTACTTGTGATAGATGCTGAAGTACTAGAGTTGAGTAAGCTGATTAAAATTGGTCCATCCTGAGTTGATGTTCCTACATGGATATGCGCTCCCATTACTCCGGAGAAGCGTTCCTTCTTGTCTTGTTTCCAATAAGATGACAATTGACTTAGTTTACCTACCAAATGTGGCGCATAGATACAAACTGTTTACTCGCCTTACAAGCGAGTAGCCTTAGTCATTATTGATTAACGATATGCGATATTCGGTGTTCAGATTTTGGGACGGCAGGAGGTTCTATGGTTGCTATTGCATTCGTGAGCCTGAGGATAGAAACGTGCGATCAGCCTCAGGGGAAAGACAATAACATCCTATATCATGAAAAAATCACGTTCTTGTAAGGGT
>JBAVTY010000424.1:0-5253 GCA_049696495.1 Candidatus Nitrosopolaris sp. | reverse complement strand
AATATCTCCATATTTTGCTGCAGCAGGGATTTGGCAAAAATAAAAAGGATTTGAGCAGTTTTCAGTTTTTGGGACCCGCCGGAGCTGACGAAGCCGCCGTACGAATAGGTACCCCAGCCACCATAGGTGAAGCAACCCCAACAGGCATCTGCTTGGTTGGTTTTAACTAAGTGACGAACATTCTAATATTCTATGAGAATAATTGAACGTGATTACTACTACCGGCGTAGATAAACTTAAATTGTATCCTGACAATGCCGTACTTCATGGTCTTGGGTGCAATGATAGTAGGAGGCTTGGTAGGAAATTATGCAGCAAGAAGACGGTTTGAATCGATGTCTATAGCACAAGCGCAGCAGGCAAAGATAGACCAAGCAACACAAGCTGCTCAGGAGGCACAGGCGCATGCAGCTCGACTTGCAGCAAACCAAGCTCAATCATCTAACGCTGGCAAAAAGGATACGTTCAAAGAACTTGAAAAATTAGGTAGCCTGAAATGACAGGGGATATTAAATGATGAAGAATTTCAAAAGTTAAAGGCAAGATTACTCTCGAATATTTAACAACGTTTCTGACTGTAAAGAAAAAATAAATTTTACCTTAATGTTGTAAATTAAACACATTCATAGCGACATACACTAAATATAGTAGTCTTTCACTTTTAGTTTTTCTACTTTCAGTTTTTATTCGAGCTTTTATTCACAGAAAGTATGTATGATGTCAATAGCTGCCGTAGCTATTGCGGTAGTGGTTGGCTTGTTGTGAAATATTCTCATTAGCAATGGTTTATGAAGGATCTATCGGTGATGCTTAACTCTTCCAAGGATCAGATGTTCATGTTCAATAGAGTAGTTCGTGATTTAATGAGCATAATAGGCATTGTTACTAACTCGGGACTTTCTAATCAGCTTCACTGGATATTGTTTTAACGGCACCAACCTGTAATGCTGCAGTAAGTCCGTCTATGATAGTCCATGTTTCCTTTATCTTGTTACCTTCAAAATGAAAGATACTGACTCCAGCAGTTTCAAACTTTTTATGAGTTGCTGGAATGCCACGAAAATCCTTCGAATGTGTACCTTCAACGATCCAAACTGTGGCAACTTTATCTAATTCTGAGATGCTTTCTTCTATTGTGAAATGGATATCAGGAATTATACTATGATCTGAGGAAACCCACTCCTTAAAATTTTCCATTCCTGAAATATCCTCGCCGCTACCATGATATATGAAGTCAGGAGTCAGAAACCTACTTACGTTTTCCAGATTCACTTTGTTAAATATTTCTTCAATAAATTTCTCCGCAATTTTTTTATTTTCTCCAACAGACATGTAAAATAAGTCGAAGTATGTTTCAATTTAACTGTTTTCAATTTGAATAAATTAAGTTGGACAACAATGTAGCAACTTAACAGTATGTCAGTTTCCTAAAAGAAGAAAAAATGCAATCATAGTTTCTGTGTTAATCACACGATAACAAAGTCGTGTGTGTTCATGAAAAAAACATCAATTCATGAACATGATTTGGCTAGGAGAAAATAAGTATATATCTTTCGTTGTCTCATTTGCAGTGTTTATTTCTGTGGGTCACGTGGTAAGGTATCGAATAAGGGACAACTTGTCCGGTTTTTAAAAGCATAGCAACAAAAGACCAATTCAATCAACAGCGCAAAGTAAAACCACCGACGTATCCACTTTCAACTACTATACAGTACCTTTAGCTGAGTTCCTTAGTTTCGTTTTCAAAAACCTTTTTCATCTGATCTTTAGTTTCTTCGTATCCGTCTTGAATTAGCTGCAGGATTGTATTTTTGGTAAAGTCAAATATCTTATTCGAAATAGTATGACTATCATTCTTTCGTTCCAAACGAGCAACAAAATCGACATCTATTTTACCCTTTAGTAAATCTTCATATCTTCCTTGCTTGCGCGTTATAAAAAAGAAACCTTTCATCCTCTCATTCAAAATCATTTGCACTGCTTCTTTGCTTGCCCCACTTTCTTCGGCTAATTTAAGGAGACGCTGTGCTAATGTCATGAAATCAGACATAAGAACTGCAACATTTTCGTCAAATTCTGTTCTATCATGATATATGATGTCATTCTTTCTGTCAACGACGCCGTCATAGTCAGAAGGAAGGTATTCTTGCTTAAGTGGATGAAGATTTATTATGCCGAATCTGAGTCTGGGTAAATCACCTTCTACTTTCCTGACTCTCTGCCAATAATATCTGTGAGCTAGGATAGTTTGCCTTAATGGTGTGTTAGCTAATAGGCCGCCATCCCAAAAATAGCGCACTTCGTTCCTGCCATCCGAAGATAAAGCATTGTTCTTGTCACCAACATTCGTGTTGTCGTCCAGCTCTTCCATGATCATAGTGCGGGTTTCCACATTTAGTTTAGTGTAGTCATAATTTACTGGAACTGAACAGCTCGCTAACACGAAATCAGACTTGATACCATCTTCGTAGCTAATTACATGTTCAAATCCCTCTTTGTCTTCAGAAACATTGGCTGAACTATCAGGTTTCACTCTTCCATAACTTCCGTATTCTGACTTCCTTGTTCCATCTTCCTTTTCGTAGCTATCAAAAACCACGGAAGCACCCTCCTGTACGTCAGCGGCAACTAGTAAAAGTCTTGGTTCACCGGACTCGAAGCTTGTAGAGATAGGGAACTTTGCAAACTTCTCCAGGCTTTCTTTCAATGGTTTGTTGTCGTAGATATACCAAGTATTTAATGGATCAAAGAATCTATTGTCTATTAAAGGTGTCTTGGGTAGGAATACGTTAGGAACTCCCTTCATAATAAATTCCTTAGTGCTAAAATATCTTCTGGCAGACTCACCTGAAGCAATTCGTTTATCTAATCTGTGCCAAGAATCCCAATAGTTAGTAAAATGTGGTATGCTATCAACCCATGATTGTGTTGAAAGATATTCCCAAAACTCAACAAGTTTGTCGCCAGATCCTTCCCATGTTTTATTTTCCTTTACATAGCTTACCAATATAACCGCGTTTATCGCGCCTATAGAGGTTCCAGACACAATATGAAATATTGGTTCGTTTCCCCTCCCCTCTGCTTTCAAGTATCGCGAAAGTTCCTCATTGATATCTTTGTAGGCACCTGCTTCATATGCACCAAGCGAACCTCCTCCTTGAAATACCAAAGCCCTATGAATACCAGAATTCATGGTGCATACAATTGTATGAATACGTAACTTATATATTTTACTGCCGCTTTAACAAGCATGACCGATGGCAAATATTAGTACGAAAAATGCTTCAGCTGCAAATACAATTAATTCATTCGTCAGGACCGCAAACACAATGAACAAGTCAACCGCATATCAATATCTTTCAAGGTTGAAAATTTTCGAGAACTTTGTTGTAGCAAACGTGAATAGCTTGGGCGTAGATAAACTAGTTCTTGAAATAAAAAAAGGGAACCAAGATCCGTACGATATCCTTAATAGTTATGCTGCAGATCTGAAAAATCGCAAGATCTCTGCACTTGCAATAAAGCAACGTCTTACCACAGTAAAGAATTTTTCTGAATACCACGATATTAACTTAAGTCGATTTAAATTAAAGGTAAAGCTTCCTAGAATAGTTAGAAAAAAGAAAGAAGCTTTATCAAAGGAAGATATTGTTGAAATATTAAATGTATGCGACAATATTCGAATAAGGACATATGTAATACTATTAGCAGCTACTGGGATGCGTGCCACGGAAGCACTATCCATACGTATTAAAGATATAGACTTTAATTCCAACCCTGTCAAACTTTTTGTGAGGGGCGAATATACCAAAACTAAAGTTGATAGAACCGTATTTTTGACGGAAGAAGTAACCCGACAATTAAAATCATGGTTGGATTACAAACATCGAACTAGAAGGGTATGCCACCAAGACGAACAAAAGGGAAAGACCATAACAGAATATCGAACACCGGATAAAAAAGATACTGACTTGGTATTCGCAGTTTACCAAACTAGTGGTACACCGAATCCCGGTTTCCTCTACAATGATCTCTGTAAGTCATTTGCAAAAACCTTAGATCGTTTGGGTAAAGGTAATAGGGAAGATGGTAATCAAAGGCGTAGAGAGATAACCCTTCATTCTTTAAGACGATTTGTCAAGACTACAATATCTGATCTTGGCTATGCTGACTTTTCGGAATGGTTCATAGGCCATTCTGGTTCCACATACTGGACAAAGAAAGATTCAGAGAAAGCAGAGATATTTCGCAAAATTGAACCTTACTTGACATTTCTCAATATACCTCAGCTGGAAAGACAAGGGGCTGACATACAAAGCAAGGTAGAAGAATTAGAACAACTAAACCAAGCAATGAGGGATCGTGATAACCTGAAAGATGATGCCATAGCGCATTTATCAGATCAGCTTATCGCGTTAACAGCTAGGCTAGATTCAATCGAAAGACGACAGTAGAATTGATTGATTGACGCAGTTGGTACTGAACCTGAACAAGATTAGAGGAAATCGAAAGAAGACAGCAGCTGACATGACGTACACTTCTTTTTTTCGTTTACTTTTGTCCAATTTTTATGAATTTTATGCTTAAAATAAAAAGTAGCAGCGTATTACTGCACAAACTTAATTGGTATATCTATAATATCGATGCTACGTTTTAATAGAAGCAATAGAATTTAAAATTATCTTGAAAATCGGTATTACATTGCCACAAAAGGTCAGCAGGCTACAAGAGAAAATGTAATACAAGTAGCGCAGAAGGCTGAAATAAATTTGCACCGCGGAAAATAGTGATTTCAGTTAATAAGTGTTATGTTATATTAGTTGGCTTCTAAGTGTTATGTTAGTTGTTGGTCCTAAGCCCTGTTTTCTTATCGTAATTACCATGGTTATAGAAACACACAGCATGACGGTTCGCGGTCGCTTTTAGATGCATACTGACCGAACGTATAGACGTAAACCGTTTGTTGCAATTAATACATACCGCGTAGATACCTGCTACTTTGTCAGTTTGTACCTCTAGTGTTACAATAGTTCTTGCCTCAGGTACTAGTTGATTCACGATCTATCATTTCAGAAGGAGGAAATCATGTATAAAAGTATTATGAAACATACTTGTGCGACTACGTGCTACAGTGTCCTACAAAACTATTCATCCTTTTGCTGAATATTTGTAACTGATTTCTCATTAACGTTTCTGAGAACAGTAGTAATACTGATAGAAGCAAATATTGTAGCATATGTGGAAAAAAATCAA
>JBAVTY010000423.1:0-2410 GCA_049696495.1 Candidatus Nitrosopolaris sp. | reverse complement strand
AGACATTGGACAAAATACTATTGTGACAACATTTGAAATCGATGACATTAAGTTTAGAAGTGTTTTGCCCTATATCAAAATAGATGAATTCTTAAAAAAATGCGCTTAGAAGTACCAAAGTAACCGGCCGTGAACACTCCAGGTAAGCCTTCAATAATAATTTCGCATTTTTCAACCCTTCCGATGCTTCGTGTCGTCTATTATTACTGAGGACCTCGGAATAATTCCCAATATATCAAAAATCGAAAGGACTTAACACGACCTGTCTAATTAATAACCATCGACCTGAAGTTGCTGCTTCTCTCTAGCTTCGGCCGATTCTTTATCCATGTGTGATATGAGTTCGCTTTGACTACTGAACCGTTTTCCACACCCTCCTAAAGGACATTCAAACGGGGACGGTGGCGTACCAAATTTGACATTCAATTCTAGGATATGTTCACGCCTGCACAGTGCAATATGACGTATTATCTGATTACAGCATTCGTTCCATTTCCTATGCTGGCCTTATGTGAGGATAGGATGTGCTTGTTAGGCTATCTGAGGATCTCACTCCGGAAACTTGTCCCCGAACATTGGAAGGCCGCTCTTTGACTGTTCCTGGGTGGCCTCGTCTTGTATTACATCCCAGTGCTCGACTATAATCCCGTCCATGATACGAAGTATGTCGGCTGCAATCCAGTTCACAGGCTGCCCCAAGCCCGAAAACCTCCCGTGGACTATTACGAAATCTCCATCGGCCACAATCGTTCCTGGTTCATACTTCAGCGTTGGCGGAATGCTCTTAATGAGGTTGAACAGACCCTCGCGACCAGGCGGGATATGAGCACTGTGCTGGATGTATTTAGTTGACCAATAACGCTCAGCCTGTACATAGTCACGCTGATTGAACAGTGTATCAAAAGCTTCAAGGACAAGTGCTTTATTTTTCTCTTCAATCGCCTTGCTCATTGTAATTCTCCTCCTCCGAAACTCTCATCCTCATTAGACGTATGTTCTCCGTATATTCCAAATAACTCCTGGAATAAAAACGTAGGACCATCTTCTACGAAACGCTGCGCCGTGTCGAGGCCTACACTGCTGTATCCTGCCCCATCAAGTCGTTTTGTAATTAATTCAGTTGGTGCTTTTATAGCTATACTAGATATCATATCGTAAGTATATAAATTGGTAAGTGACTAAAGAAATGACTGAGGTCGGTAATAATGACACCTACACACCGATCATGCATGGGAAATACATCATGTTCCAAAATCAGAAATTATAGTTATGTCTAAAGCCTTCCAAACAGCTTAGGGAATAGGGGGTCGGATTCGAGGATTCCATCTGCAACATTGGCCATCATGGTTTACTCCAAGGCTGTACAGCTAAAGTCAGAGCCATTCGATTCGTTTCCAACGAGCCACTAAGACAGAAGATGTTGTGATCGTTGCTACTTCTTGATGTACTGAAGCCACCAGTTAGTAGTATTAATTGAACCAGAATTTTGCTACTTCGCCGGTGATGCATAGCTACCTACCTACAGATGATCCTCTTTCCGTAAAGCGACTGACTGAAAGAGTTTTGGAAAGAGAAGAAGAGTTTGATATAGCTGCCAAATGAATGAGGGTTGAAAACAAAAAAGAAGAATACCTTGGCAACGAGATAAATAAGTTAGAGTTGGAAAATACTACTAGTCTTGAATAGGAGAATAGACGCATTTCAGGAAACCCTAAACAATGGTAATAACCCGAAAACGTTTGTATTGTAAGTCGATAATCTTCGAAAAATAGATATTAATCTCTTTCTATAAAGCAGAACATTCCTGATATGACTGCAACCGCAAATAAATCCACAGGCGATGAGAACAGCAACAACAAAAAACAAATATCTACAGAATTTCCATTTCGATCGAACTTTGTTGAAGTCCATGGTTCAAAAATTCATTACATAGATGAAGGTAAAGGCGAACCTATGCTTTTTCTTCATGGAAATCCAACATCCTCATACTTATGGAGAAATATACTTCCACATCTAACAGACAAGGCTAGGTGCATAGCTCCAGACCTGATCGGAATGGGCAAGTGTGACAAGCCTGATATAGAGTATAGATTCTTTGATCATGCAAGGTATGTCGAAGGATTCATTGACAAGATGAAGCTAAAAGATATAACTCTTGTTTTGCATGATTGGGGTTCTGGCCTAGGGTTTCTTTATGCGATGAGAAATCAGGATAAAATAAGAGGAATTGCTTTTATGGAAGCCATTCTATTTCCTCTTGAAAGTTGGGAAATGTTTCCCGCAGAAGTTCGAAAAATTTTCCAAAGCTTTAGAACTCCTGATATTGGGTGGGATATGATTGTAAACCAGAACTTCTTTGTTGAAGAAATCCTGGGAAAACTTGGGACTGTTAGACGACTAAGTGAAGATG
>JBAVTY010000422.1:0-7350 GCA_049696495.1 Candidatus Nitrosopolaris sp. | reverse complement strand
GCTTCACTCTTCCCATGTGATCCAATGAAAGTATAGCCCAAGAGGGACATTGTACAGGAGTAGTGCCAATGCCACCCCAATTACCTTTCATCAATGATAGTTGCTTAATACCATTAACCACAAAGTTGGGATATTTATTTTTCAATGCGATAAGCCTTTCAACCACGCTGTTGCGCTTATCTCCAAATGGCATCCACAAAGGATCACCCTTAACAAATGGAGTATGAAATTGAAATCCTATTTTGTTTACCTTTCCAATCCATTCATCTGTTAGATCTTCAACTGTATCATAATTCAAAGAATTAATGGTCATCGTAATCCAGATATCTTTCCATGCTGGTTTGTTATGACGATTAGGACCTGCAATATAGTCTACTATGTTTTGCTTAGTCTTTGAATACGAGCCTTCGCCTCGGATTTTATCGTGCACTTTTTCAGTTCCATCCATGGAGATCCAATAAAAATATAGATCTTCGAATCTCTTTAGCGGATATGTACCATTAGTCACAACACAAACACGTCTTGGCATCTCTTCACAGAATACTTGGATAATATCCGGACGAAGAGTTGGTTCGCCTCCTACTAGGGTTACAACAAAAATATGTTGCTTTTTGAAAGTACTGCTAATTATCTGTCGCCATTGCTGTGTGTTTAGGTCATCGTTATCATTCTTTCTATTTAACCACCAATAACAATGAGTACAATGAAGATTGCATACATTGATGATGTCTACTGATCCATACATTGTTGGCTTTGTATGAAATAGTTTAATGGAAGCATACTTTGTGAAAATGTTGATATAAAAAGGCATTTCACGGATAAGGTCAGTTATCCCACGACCGTAGATTAGATCCACCATAACAATTTTACTAGACTAGTGGGTTATAAACATACTAATGCATTCTTCGGTAGAAATCACCTTTCATTCACACATACGTATCGATGAGGATAATGATTAAGATTATTTATGAGATGGGAATGATAATGATAATTAGAACCACGCTGGGTTGAGTCAATATCCCGCTAATTACTATTGCAGACTAGCAAGTTTTTTTGAGCTTGCTAAGTCATTAAAAGATAGTAATAGTCTGGTCTTGTACTCTAGAAGATCAGGAAGATTCTTCGATTCTTTCGGTAGTAGGAGCCCTCAGGATTGCACGCTTGTCTCAAAGGTCTTCTAAACTGACTACTCTTTCCTGAGCCCCATGGCCAATTCTCTCCCCCAATAATCAGTCATTGGTGGGTAAGAAATACGTGCCCACGATGAGCAATGAAGAATTCCTATCTAGTGCTATTATGATACGTGTGTAAATTGTCCATTTTTTTGTTTGTGCGATATTACAATTAATAGGTAACCCACGAGCATGAATCCTTCTTGAATATCGTAAAACTAATAGGTTCTCTTGCAGGCCTGAAGGACTCACGTATTCCAACGTCTTCAATTAACTATGGGTTACGCCTCAATCATCAGCCCTAGAACGCATTTTTTGGAATCGACGCGATCCTTTGCAAATAAGTCTTCCATGCGATTCATACAGTGAAACTACTTTTCAGACACCGATCGCAGCTGGGTTATTGATGTTAAAGGTGCCATTAGAAATTGGCCAGTAAATCGAGTTTAAATGGAGTGTGGAAATTCCAGATAGAAACGGAAACAAAGTAAGAAATCTCTACTGTAGATGCTGCCATAGATTATGAGGACAAGGCAATGGGTCGATGTCACTTGTTTTACAAATCATAATATTGAGATGAGTTGTAGCCAGAATATGATAATAGATGAGCTGGATGAAGATTACATAAAAGAGCTAGCACAATTGGCGCGGGACGTTATGAAGAGGAATAATAATAAGCCTATTCGTCTACTAATGCCCATCCGTAGAAAAGAAACGATAATGGAGTTAAAAGGAACAGATAATCTGGAGCAGTGGGATAAAGATTTGTGTGAGTATGGATGGCTTATAGGACGTGAAGAATGGTTGGCTAAGACAAACGAAAGCTTTCAAGAGACGATGGGCAGAATAGAAGGTGAAAACAGAGCACATCAGAGAGAAGGCTTGCCAGATTAAGATTGTAACTAGCGCGCAATCATCTAGGGTTAGCCAGAGCATCTATTACTAAATCAGGCTTTTAGGGAGTTTCAATACAATATACTCGAAATTAAGAAATAGTATGAGGCGGCAATGAACTAATATATACACCATTCTCTTTAAGACTCTTCTCTTCAAGACAAAAAGATAGACAGAAGGAGGAAGCAACTACCAGTTGCTATTAATAAATTAAGGTGATTGAATGGGAAATAGAAACATGAGACGAAGCGTTAATAATTTCGGGATACTACACTTTATTTTTTATTAATTACTTCTACCAAAAGGTCGAATGGAAACAATGCCATTCTGTACTGATAATTGGTGTTGTTATTATGATATATGGAGTCTATACTGGGCATAACCCACAGATTATCTTCTGTGCTTCGAGTTCTGACTGAACCCTGTCGGAAATACTGTACTTTGACAATACATATTGCGTACAGCTCTTTTTGAGCGACTCTAGGTTGATGTAGATCGAATTAGCTTAATTCCATTATTAATCCAACTGAAACACCGGGTTACCTCGAATAGGAGAACAAGCAACCAACAGTCCTCGCAATTAGGTCTTTCATTATGGGTTCACGAGATAATGAGGGTTCATTACCGCTCCTGAGCCGTGGGTCTAATTAATAGCTCATTGACATTAACGTGATTTGGTGTTTGTATCGCATATAGGACCGCATTCGCCACGTCATCTGACTGTAGATTTTCCATATTCTTTGATGCTTGTATAAATCCTTCCATGGATTCATCTGTTATTGATTCCAGAAGTTCTGTTGAAACAGCTCCAGGTTCAATGCATGTAACTCGGATGTTATGCTTTGGGCTTAATTCCTTTCTTAATCCTTCACTAAATGCAGTGATGGCATGTTTTGTCGCACAGTAGACACTTCCTCCAGCAAATACTATTCTCCCTGCAACCGAAGAGATATTCACTATATGTCCTGATTTTTCATTTAACATATATGGAATTACTGCAGAAGTGCAGTATATGACTCCTTTGATATTTACATCAATCATCCGTTCCCACTCTTGCACTTTCCTATTTACGAAATGACTTAGCGGCATTAGACCAGCATTGTTAATTAAAATGTCAATTTTTCCCCATTTTCTAACTACGGCCTCAGCAATTGAATCACAATCTGATTTGGTTGTAACATCAAGTTTTTGAATAAAAATTTCTCCTTTGCTTTTGATAATCTGCTTTTCTAGCTCTTGTAATCTATCTGTGCGTCTTGCTCCAACTGCCACTCTTGCCCCAGCTTTTGACAGTGCTAACGAAGTAGCATACCCTATGCCACTACTTGCTCCCGTAACTATTGCAACCTTATTCTCCAACATTTTAACAACATGTTAATATGATTAAAGAACCCACTTATGAATATAGAGCGCAAATTTGATACAATAGACACTCACAGAGAACCAACCTCTTCCAAATCTTGACCGAAGAAAAATTATACTGTGAATCGTTCTGGATTACGGCCAAATCTCGTACCTTATCGGCATGATATACTTAAGCAGAAATTAGGTTGTCACTTATGCAGAAATGTCCATAGCAAATCAAGCCCAAAGTTTCGGGAGCCGTCAGAGGATGGAGATATAATTGCATTCCCAAGACAACTATTATGAACACTTCCACATAATACTCTGAAAATGGCGAATTAGACAGGTCACACGCGGTAAAGATACTGAGCAATCCATGCAACTGTGCTAAAACTGCATATAGTATTCAAATTATGCATATTCCACAGCGGTAATATTCTATATACAATTACTATTTTTATTATTTGAGCCTATGACTCCAAGAATAAAGTTCGTAATAGCTTCAGTGATAATTGGTGCTGTAATTGCTACCTCTATTTTTTCCAATGCTCCAGATTCACTTACACAGAGTAGCAGCAATACCCATACGCCATCTCGGATATTGAGAATCGGATATTTCCCAATCTTAAATCATGCCCAAGCGGTCATAGGATTAGCGAAAGGAGATTTTCAAAAAGCGGTTGGTAACGAGATCACAATTAAACCTGAAGTTTTTGATTCAGGACCTCCGCTTATTGAAGCCTTATTTGCGAATCAGATTGACTTGGCTTACGTAGGTCCAAATCCTACTATCAATGGTTATGTGGTATCTGACGGAAAGGCACTAAAGATAATTTCTGGGGCATCAAGCGGAGGAACTGTTTTTGTAGTGAGAAACGATTCAGGAATTAAATCGACCAAAGACTTTGGGAACAAGAGGTTTGCCACACCCCAAGTGGGGAATACTCAGGACGTGGCTCTCAGAGGGTACCTGCTTCAGAATGGGTACAAAACTAAGGACGAAGGAGGTAAAGTGGAGGTAATTTCAGCACAGATTTCAGACATATTCACATTGATGTTAAGCAAACAAATCGATGGAGCATGGGTACCTGAACCATGGGGTACGAAACTTGTAAAAGAAGCGAATGGGAGAATATTCCTAGATGAGCGAGTATTGTGGCCACAAGGAAGGTATGTTACGGCTAACATAATCGCTAGAACTGATTATCTTAGAGATAATCCCGAAACGATAAAGAAATTTTTGGCCGCTCATATAGATGAGACAAATTGGATCAATTCCCACAGGTCTGAGGCAATGGATATATTCAACGAACAACTAAAGGCCCTTACTGGACACATTATAGAGCCCGATGAGTTAAAACAAGCGTGGTCAAGAATCGAATTTACGTATGATCCTTTGAAGCCGACTCTTCTTAAATCAGCTGATGACTCCTTGAAAATAGGCTTTCTAAGAACACCACCAAACCTAACAGGAATATATGATCTAACGCTCCTGAACACAGTTCTTGAACAAAAACATCTTCGACCTATATTAGAAAGAGATTAGATTGTTGTTTAGTACTTTGTTGTGCACCGTCGGAATGTACTAGTCGAAGTCATCCTATTCTCAACTCGCATTTGAATAACTCAATACTAAGTGGGCATGCGCGTAAGAAAATCAAATAAATTGTAATTCCACTCGGAATGATTTCATAGATAGGATAAACAATTTACCTTACCTTATTAAAACGATTGTCTCTTCTGATTTGGGTGTAATAGTTTAGACTGAGACGAACTTTCGGATTATCACTAAGCGTCATAAACATATACAAGATACTAAAGAGACAGGCCTTAACATCCTAAGACGTGTCGCATACAAAACAGGAGATTCATTCTCCAGATTGTGTTAAATACGATCCTCAATTAACTATTTCTTAATTCTTGTCGTTTTTCAATCTGCTTTGCAAGGTTAATGTCTCGTTCGGTTATAGCATCAACATCAAAGGATTTTAAGGAAAATTTGACAGTCCTCCAGTTAATTGTAATAATCGGGTGATGGTTCACCTTCTCAGCAATCTTTGCAACATCGTTTACAAACTCAATAGCATTCATAAAACTTGGAAATTGAAACGATTTTATGATCTTATCATCTTTTAATTCCCATCCGCTACCTAATTCTTCAATAGCTCTTTTTATTTCGTCATTATACGACATATTTCTGGTCATTATAGATTATGCATTTGATATTATATCATTATCGGACTTCGACCTCAACGAGTAACTTGATGCATACTACTATTGCATGCTAATCGTAGACGTATGCGGCATCTTATCATACAAAGACTAAGAAAATAGGTAAATACAGATGCAATCATTGCGTGATAGACTTTTATACTATTGAAGAACTGGAAATGTACATTCTACTGTTGGAGTAGGGTAAGTCATGACATCAAAATTCTTTTAAAAACCCTGGCTAATCAACGCGAGTATTTCATAGAAACGATCTAGGAATCGGCTAAGAAATTGAATGTCCTCGCTTCCATTACATAATGACCCATTACATAATGACATCTCCATTTGAAATACATTTGATACTATCGTCTCTGCTGTTTCAATTAATATTTATGCAGTTCATTATACGCAAATCTAAGCTAAAATGTCTATTATAAAACTAGTGACGCGACATGTATATGGATTTAGTAAGATTTAACACTTGATAGGCATTATATTAATATATGATAGGTATTTATTGATAATGAATTTTATTTGTCAATTATAAAATGAATTTGAAAGGAATGGACGAAACAGATGTTAAGATACTCGGAAAGCTGCTTTCAGATGCTAGACTTTCATATAGAAAAATAGCTGATGAAATAGGCGTCTCCCCTCCTACAGTACTTGCTAGAGTTAAAAAGCTAGAAAATGATAGCGTTATCAAATTTTATTCAGCTGTATTAGATCATGAGAAACTAGGTTACGATCTAACAGCGATTATTGAAGTTATATCCGTTAAAGGAAAAATAGCAGAGGTTGAAAAACACATTGCCAAATTCCCAAATGTCTGTGCTGTATATGATATCACTGGTTTAACAGACATGATAGTAGTTGCAAAATTTAAGAATAGAGCTCAACTTAGCAATTTTGTAAAAAAAGATTTAGCATTGCCGTATGTTGAAAGGACAAATACACATGTAGTATTGATAACGGTCAAGGAAGACTTCAGATTCTTCTAATACTCTCTGGAATAAGGCCACTCATTCGATTTACATCCATTCATTCTTCAGGAAGAGGTTGGGACCGTTCAGTTATTAAGAGGCGTGCATCACAAAAGGATATTATTATCCAAGTTATCCCACGCCTTGTTCGTTATTTCAAAGGTATAAATCATTTTTTGTACAAGCGGGAAATAAGTAGGTCTTTTGTCTGTTCGACACTAAATGTAATATGGACATTATTTCCTTTTAAGATCCAAAGTAGCATAGTTTCTATGAGTGATGCAATGCCAGGTGCATTGCCTGATTATGCCACTAAATATTGCACCTATTTAGTAAGCGTTCAGAGATATCTGTTAATTTTCCTTGCATCTCTCAAATCGAATCTTGAACTGTCTGAGAATTCATAGATAGTCTACAAAACGAAATTTCAACGGAAACATCCTTTGATTTAGCCGAATCAATCTTCAGATAATCTTGAACATTATGAGATCCGAGCTTCGTGTTATGGTTGTTCTGCCTCTGGGTGTTCTGAATCTATGTGTGCTGCAAGGGCTCACGTATATTCACTTGTGTCATTCTATTTACCATTTTTGGTATTCGTGACGTAATCTCCTATCCCGAAATTATTAACACACAGCAGTAATTCTGTGACCAAATTGACTGATCGAAAGATAAGGTGGATTATCAGAGAGAAAATGAAAGAGATTCTCAGTACCAACGACTTGTATAAGACTTTAAAGCATTAG
>JBAVTY010000421.1:0-2516 GCA_049696495.1 Candidatus Nitrosopolaris sp. | reverse complement strand
GGGTCTAATCCAATTTATTGGAACTTTACAAATTTTATTGTTATCATGCATGCCAATGAAGAATATTCACGGTACGATCACTTGGCACCTCAAAGCTCAAAAGTCAAAGTAGGTCAAGCTGTCAGCAAAGGGCAAGAGATAGCTAAAGTCCTTGAGGCACATCATCTGAACTCTTATCATTTCGTTTGGTCCACTCATCGATATTAGGTTGCAAGATGTTGCTCTCATCAAGACCACTCTAGGGCTTGGTATAATTCTTGCTGCGAGTAATAACAAACTGCTGAGGGTCATTCGTTGAAGTGAGCCTCATATTCTAGACGTGTCTTGAACCTTTTACCACAAATACAACTGCTCCAAATAGGGGCGCGTTCTACCATCTCAACATATTTTGTCATTATCGACTACCATCCAGGGTAGATTAAAGCGTCTAATAGCTTTTGTCATATTAAAAATTCCAATCATCGAGACGCTTCTGCTGATGTTTTTGGATATGATGATTATTATAGGTCTTCTCATCGACATAAATCTCGCGACATATCTTGCAGGTAAAAACCACTGCCAAGACCCACCCTAGTAATTAACCCTCACAAAAAAAGCGGTCTTAGGGTAATTGCTGTCATTGAGCATCATCATGATAAATCTGGGCCAGTTGTTCTCTGGCAGTTGAAATAGTTCTGATTGGGCGGTCAAGCGAGTCCAAAATCTGTTGTAATTAATTAATTTTAATTGTTTATCGTCCATGTCTTTTCCCTTGACCAAGCATCAATGGAATCATGGAACCTCCTCCTCAGTCTGTAATAACTTTGCTAATCGACTCCTTGCCGCGATTATTAGAAATAGTCCTCTATCAATGGTGTTCAAAAGACTCTCCAGATCGACTCGCTCAATATCCTGCCGCTTGGTCATATTACTGCCTCCAACGGAATGGCCTGTCTACTACCACATATTGGTAAAAACTGATCAGAATGGTCCTTCAAAAAGGCAGCTGACCCAACTTATGGAACAAAGGCGTGATACGAACGAAGAGGCATTCCAACACCTTGGTAGATTTCTCACCAAACCAATCTTTGACCCTATCTATCAATTCCCGCTCCCGTCCATTTGAATGCATTGCGCAGTTTATCTGGTTATTTTTCCAAAGACATACTATCGTTTTGCTGTCTTTAATGCCATATTTCTCAAATACTTTATACAATTCCCGGTTTAAGCCATCAGGCATTTGTTATGCGTTTCATTTGTGTCCTTATACTTATTATATTATCTATGGCGCAGATTTAAGAATCCGATGGTGTGATTTCCGTAGTTTGTCAGTGATTACTACCGATAATATCGGATACTGCCGACAAAATTACCAGATAATAAAGGAAATTTCATTCCTGAAAATGATCCTCGCGTTCCTGGGACGTTTTAAACCCGCGATAAATCAAATTGAAATCGATTCTTAATATCGTGAACGGACCAAGGCCTACGGTATAGGGGTAGTAGGATACTTCAGTATTAACTGAATTCCCTACAGCTGTATTTCTGATTGATTATCCCTATCCTGTGCGTCATTTACAACCCCTTGCCCCATAACTCCCGCCACAGAATCGCTGTAGCCGTCCAAAAATCCCTGTTTATATTGAGCGGTATGGTGGTTAAGCAATCTAAAATCCGGATAATTTTTCTGCGTACATGTATCAATTACATGGTCGGCATACTTTTCTCCTGTGGCATTACCTACCCAGCAAGGTATATGATATGTGTATGATTGCTCATATGCTGTTGTGAACGAAACACAAAATAAATTAGAGACGGTACATGGAGGGCTAGGCAAAGCTGTTGTGTTTTGACCTCCAAGATCCCAGCCTGTCGCGTTCGCAACGGTCATGATATAGGTATTATTGGTTCGATGGCCGAAACCTCTATCAAACCCGAGCAAATACCCATATGAGAAATTAGGCGAATGTTGGCCCCCGGCACCACCTACTAAGGAATATTCAAAATGAGACTCGCGCATTTCACTGCTCTCTAAAGCATAACAAGACGAGGAGGAGTTATCATTACGACAAGTGTTATTGATATCAGCATATCCTATAGAGCTAGATGCCATAAAAGCTAATGCATATGGGATTATTGAAACTATAGGAAGAATCAATAGAATTAAACTACCGAGGACCAACTTTTCGTCAAATTTCATTCCTTGAAATGCTCCTCATATGCCTCAGACGTCAAAAACTCGCGGCCACAAACTTCCAAAACGGTGATTGTATTTTTATCTCTATACATCGGATCAACTTCGCTTACTCCATATATCAATATGGGTTTGCAAATGTTTTTGCGTATGATTCCTATAAACTATTTCTTGAAGAAATATTTGACCACATTTAGGACAAGTGAAAGGCATTATTTAGTTGAGGCTGGGGCATTATTTATGTCTCCATTTTTAAATTAATTTTCTGTTTGATTAGCTCCCTAGCATGTGTTTTATCGCTTTTGGTTGTTTGTTACCTGTTATACAATTGTAGTAGACCATG
>JBAVTY010000420.1:0-3270 GCA_049696495.1 Candidatus Nitrosopolaris sp. | reverse complement strand
TGTCACGGCCACATAAACTGGCACCAGTCGCAATAATCACAATACATGATGCTTGTCCAGCTTTTTCTACGCAGATATTTAGATTTACTAATGAACTTGAGAAATTACATGTAAAATATAACACTGCTCTTGTCCCATTTTTTAACGAAAAACAATACCTCCCAAGGTTCCCTAGATTTGTAGATAGGATCAAATCTACCAAAGGAGAGATAGTGTTACATGGCCTTTACCATGAAAATAGAAGAGGGTTCTGTGATGATTTTCATACAAGAACGAAAGCAGCTGCAGAAGAAGAGATAAGGGCAGGTCTTGAAATACTACAAGAGATTGGAATCAAATCAAATGTTTTCATACCACCATGTTGGAAGTTAAATCTTAATTCAATTGTAGTGCTAGAAAAATTAGGGTTTAGATTAGTAGAGATAATGGAAAAATATATACTGCTGTACTCAAGAACATTTAAGAAAATACTAGTTCCAAAAGTTTTGAACTGGGATTCTTATGGGGATCCGGAAAAGAATATCGTGACTATTAACAGAAATAGAATACGCTTCAGCCTTCTAACCAGAGAAAACAATTCAAGATTGATTAGATTCGCATTGCACCCAAGAGATCCATATCACGCACTAGAAGATCAAAAAGAAATGATATTGCAACTAAAAGACAAAGGCTACAAGATATTGAAATACAGAGATCTCATCCCTAGATTATAGAATTGTCGTCAGTGTTTATTTTAATACTGTTTTTGTCTTGATAAAATTGCGGACAACTGGTGGTAGTTTGCTTCTGATCTTCCACGTGTAAATCCACTTTCTTGAGCTTTTCTGTAGATATGAGCAGTTTTTTCAATTATCGCATCAGATAACCCAAGTTTATGTTTTAACGTATGTAGTTCATTAAACGCAAATCTAAGATTCCGTATGTCCCATTTCCCTTTTGTTTAGCCGAAATTCTATACCTCAGAATCTATGCGGCTCAGCGGGTTGGGAATCAACCATCGAAGTGCCGAACGGTACGAGCACGTGTTATACTGTTAAAAGAAATTCAAGGTAGGCCAAATGCAACTACGCCTCTCGTCTTAAGAGCAGGAAATTCCCATATGAGGAATACGAGTTCAGTATCCATTCGATTGGAGTCCCTTAATTCTGTTAGCAGGTTCGGTAATCTTAGGTTACATTGCATGTGAAATTTATGAACAGGCTAAATATGATCATGGTTTTGCCAAGAAAAGAGAGGAAGGGACACATGAGCAACATTCTTCGGCCCAACATCCTTCCGATACTGGAGGAGGAGCTGTAACAACAGGCGGAACCAGGGGTCCAACTCTGTATAAAAGTACAGGTCGCTCAATTGCTGGAACTTCATGGAAGGTTGTTGAACAAGAATGTTGGAAAATGGCCTCCGGTGGTTGTCGCGCATCTAGTAGATTTCAGTTTGCTAATTCTCCTAACTGCGTACCTTTCAAGGACTTGGAAGTTACCACTTATGTTCATGTGGGTCCAAGAACTAAGGAAGCCAAAGGTACTCCTAGATTAATACTTGGAACTGGAGGAGGTCCACAGACAAAGAATAATTGTTGTATTTACAGCGTCGGATACGATGCCTATACAGGCCATCCGCACGTTGAAATCGAAGGGGCTCATGATCCATCACCACATATTTATCCTATAGTAGTACAAGGAGGAGAGGTAGGAGATATAGGCGCACTTGCGAATAGAGAGATTGGCTTGAAAAATGTTCTCGGGCATGATCAGGCAGGAACGCAATTGGAAGGCTGGGTGGACGCAAACGCTTCAGGACAATGGCGACGCTTTTACAAGGGTACAAACCCAAAGGCTGGTGGACTAGGCCCGATAACACATCCTGGGATGGCAGGAGATCCTTGTCAGGAAGCAAGGGCTAGAGTAGACGGACTTTGGCCTGTAAAGTGGGACGCTTCGAAAACTTTTGTGAGTGAACTTGCTCTTCCCCCCTCCCTGCAATTCGGTTTGAACGATGGGCAAAAGTAGTGCGAAAGAGTCCGGAAATCATTAAATTGAGGAAAGTGCTTCAATATCTACTCCATTGAGTAATATCTCGATGATTATCCCTGCAGTTTTTAGATTTTTGTATCGATCTTGTTCCTTGTTCTCGCTGTTGTTGTTGTAGCCTCTGCTCATGAACCCATCACCATTTTTGCTTTTCTGGGTTCTTCTCTTCGTCAGGAAGAGCATCTAATATTGTCCGCTACTTTTCTATCTCTGGCGTCTTGAGGTGAAATAATTGCATCCTCATTTCGAAGTGCTGCATACATCTAGGGGTATACTCTGTGGCAGTTAATCTATACGTCTCTGCTCTAATTCTGACTTCGTGGTTATACTATACTATACTTATTGTAATTGTCTACTTCTAGATTCCGATTACAGTAGATTACTCTCTGTTATTCCTTAATAGAAACCTAAGTATCTTAGAGTATATGTTATCTCCTTCCCCTTTTGAAATTGACTGTGATAATATTGCAAATAATATACCTAGTCCTGCTGCAGATGACGTCAGCCATATAACATAATTATTTGCAAGCAGTGAGTGTCCAGACCAGATTTCTGAGATAACGTGTAACGCAATAGTAAGTAATCCTTGCCCGGTTCCAATAACTACTAGGAATTTTCCAATATTAACTCTATTTGCGACAAATAACCCTGCTCCGATAATGACGGTAATCCCCCCGAGCTGGCTTAGAAGAGCTAGAAGTCCAATCGGGAACAATATAAATATCAAAAATTGTCCAGCAGCGTGTATTTTGACCTCATTCTCGATTAGATGGTAAATCATAATATTTGCCTTGTATCCTGACAGTAAAAACAGAAGTCCAGAGATAAATGCAATAGCTGCTGCCAACCTATTTCTAGTATTACGGGTGGTATAGCGTAAATTAGTAAAGCGGTCATAAAATGGTCTACGTTCTATATATTCTTCCGGGACCAGTTCTAAAGAGGAAATAAAGTTTTTCATTCTTGCATAAGAATATCGTGTACGAGCTTCATGGGTAGTAATCCCCAATCTAATTCCTCTTTTGCTTACAGATTCTGCGATTGACTTTGGGATGAAATACCTCGACAAATTGATTAAACCTCCGCTAACAATCATATAGTCTGAGGAGATCTTTCTAAGTAAACCTAACTTTCTTCCATCTAGAGAGTATACGGATTTGTTGATCAATCTAGACCAGTCAGAGAAGGAGTTATTGTTATCTTCTGTATAAGTCATTTACAGATAAGTGTCTCTTCTTCT
>JBAVTY010000419.1:0-3064 GCA_049696495.1 Candidatus Nitrosopolaris sp. | reverse complement strand
TATAGACTTGCATTAGATTTGCTTGACGCTGAGCTTGAGGACGAGCAGAATCTAGAAGATATATTAGCCAAATTAGAGATCAGTTAAAGATCTTTTATTCTTGACATACTTACATATCCTTTCTTTTCTGCCCTTTCTGTAGAGAGTATCCCCTAGTCAAGTATGCTGACAATATTCAGAAGCAGATCCGCGTCGTAAAATTCCACAAGACGAAGATCCGAGCATTGTTTAATTTACAGATGAATCTCTAGTCAGACACAGATGAATCTCTAGTTAGTTCCTCCGGTCAAGACCGGAGGTCTCCTTGCCGAAAAATCTGTGAGCAGATGATGTGGTCCATATGCTGGTGTGCTCCAGCATCTCCCTGCCTGTTAGTTTACAATCATTATTGATACAGAATCGCAAAATACTTATTCATATCATTCAAATAAATCTGCATGGCTTCATCGTCAAAATGTACAAATAATAATAGGAAGCTCGTGACCTCTGCTCCTGCTAATTGTATTCTAGGAGTCGGAAGCGCATTATCACTATTATTTATTCTTTACTTGTTATCAATCTGTACCAACGAAAGTAACGCGTATGCTCAGCAAAATATCGCGCAACCACAATTTACTACTCATTCTTCTCTAACGCAAAATACAAATAACAACGTTACCAACAATACTATTTTATCTGTCCCAGGATCAGCAACAACTAAAGTAAAACCTGATAAAGTTATCCTGACCCTAGGAGTAGAGACAACCAACAAAACTGCAAAGGCAGCATTGAATACAAATTCAGCTACAATGAACCGGGTTCTTAATGTACTATTATCAGCAGGCGTTAAGCAAAATGAGACAAGCACATCTGCATTTAGTATATCTCCAAACTATAACTACTCACAAGGACGGAACATAATAACAGGATTCACAGCAACTAATTCCATACAAATTGAAAGCTCACGTATTAACGACACTGCTAAATGGATTGATACTGCAATAGCAGCAGGAGCAAATAATGTAAATAACGTAGTGTTTACATTATCAGATAAGAAATTAGAAGAAACCAAAAATCTTCTTATCAAAGAGGCAATCAGTAATGCAAGGTCCAAAGCCGATATTGCTGCATCTACGTTAGGATTAGAAGTGGTAGGGTTAAAGTCGGCCAGTGTTAATGAGTTTGAGACTTCACCACCTCAACCTCTGTTAGTAGCTCAGCCATATACTGCTACAGATGGGACTGCTAAAACCGCAACACCTATTATTTCAGGACAAGAACAAGTATCCACAAATGTAAGCATAGTTTATTTGATAGGTTGAATTCGTCTATCTTTTTACTTACCTCCGAATCTGCTGTATAGGCCGCTTCTTGTATCGATATTGTTTTTTGCCTAACTCGATTATTTTGTTCGGTATTGGAATTAGAAGCTGTCTATCTGATCCCGCTTCCTTACATATACATGGAAAGTAAGCAAAGATTCTAAACTAAGCGTATTTACAGTGGGCATAGAGGAAGGTGCAAGTGGATAAGTATCCAAACGCAGAGTCTAATACGTACGTCTTTGCCCAATCTTCTTTTGACCTTATAGATCTACCATATCCTTGTACCAATCTCAATGCAGTTTGCCAGGTATACCATTGTCCACTCATCTTTCTTTTTTCATTTATCCATCTGTCTTCTATATTGGGTAGGGTACTTTGGTTATAATTTGATAAATCATCTTTTAAATCTAGGCCTGTATGTAATGAGGGTTAAATAAGCACTGTTGGTTTTGCACTATTAATATGTTCTTCTAAAACTTCGTCCCTCAGGGTCTGTTTCTAAAAGTCTGCGTTTATTTATTTGTGAAATATTTTCCATGATAATATTTAGCTGTTCGTAAGACGTAGTATGAATTACTCCGTTGTGATTTCTGTATAAAGTCATTAAATTATCGATGAACAAGGTACTTTGAAAATGTCTCAGAAGTAAAAGATGCACGTTTTAGAGATCAATGTACTATGGAGTGTGAATTCTGTGATTGTCCTAGAAGTATAAAGCTGCATGGAAAATGACTGATGAATGAACTAAGTATTACCCAGGAAGAGGGAAATCGTAATGCTGAGTTCACGGACATAGGCAGAATAATGCTTAATCGGAAGAAACAGAAAGAGGTAATAAACGCTCTGAAGATTTTACATAATAACAATCTATTTTCAATCCCGGTAAGAACAAAAGACAGGTATTGGATACTTAGATAAGATGTATCAAGACTTCGCTGCACTAAAGAAGGGGCTTCAATGCAAGACGTAGTCTGTTGATCTGTTTCCAGCCCTCATACCCGAGCCTCTTGATTGGGATTACAGTCATGACAGGAATAAAAGTAGCAGCTAATCTATTGGCTAAGTCGAGGAAGTAGTGTAGTGGGCTTGAAGAACGGCCTAGAGATAGAGACAATAAGGTTTTTTGGTTAGAAACCCTAACTTGCTTATGTGCTTAAGATTTATACTTGATTATCAGAAGCGCTAAAAGTGACAAAATAGAGATGCGTTTGAACCGCGCAAATTTTCGTTAGGGTACACAGGACGGTGCAGAATCGAATTGAGTTGTAAAGATATTTGCATCAGACACAAGGCCAGAAAACCAGTTGGTCGTAGTGGGAGTAATGGTGAAATCGATAGTCGTTACGCGGCCGGCCAGAAACGTTGTCAAGTATGTGAGATCTTCATAAAATGGGACGGCCTATGGTGTCCTTGCTGCGGATATCGATTAAGGACAAAGCCACGTAGCTGGAAATTTAAAGCCAAATTAAGACCAATTTGATATGCAAATCGTAAATACAGAAATTAAATTAATTAGACTCATACTGTACGTGAAACCAGTCAATCGGTACTTTCGGCATAATGTAGCTGACCGTTTGCGTTTTCCTGATTAAACCATGTCTATCTACTTTTACAAGATGGTTCATTGGCTATCATAATATCAAGCTGTAAGAAAGTAGTTATTCTTATGACACATGGTTATGGTTGTTCTTCCTCCGGAGCGTCTCAATCATCTTCTCGGTAGATTCAGAAATGTTTTGTCCAAACCCCAATTTGAGAAC
>JBAVTY010000418.1:0-2361 GCA_049696495.1 Candidatus Nitrosopolaris sp. | reverse complement strand
GATATTTATGGGCACGAAGGAACACACATCTTTTGAAGATTATCGAGAAGATGTTTCCAAATTAAGTAAGATGGCTGAGCAAGTAGAATTTACTATAATCAGGGAAGCAATCAAGTACGATAGATTGGGTCTGCAAGAAAGGATTGATCTTTAGAATTTACGTAATATTCGGAACTCTGAACTCCTAAGCGTTCGCAAGCCTTGGTAAGCATACAAAAAACAATATCTAATAACTGATTTTATATATGTGATTTACACAAATCTAAACATCTTTTTTGAGAAACTGACAACTATTTCGTGAATGCTATAGTGACTATCGAAAACGATATAATGATTTTGTTATTTCGGTAATCAATCTTTATCATCTGGTGATTTATCGGATTACTGCTTACAATCACGAATCAAAGCCACGAAGTTATAATGTCAGGTGTGATATACATGCATGGTTGTGTTTTTTGTCCACTTAGTTGCTATAAGATGCGATTCCTTTAACTATATCTGTCTTAGTGATTATGCCCGCTAAACTCCCATCGTTTGATTTGTTTTCTACTACTGGAGGCCACTTATTCTATTGTTTGTCATTATTTGCGCAGCTTCTACCAAATCGGCATCTGTTGTAATAGTTATAGGGTCGTATTTCATTATATCCCTTGCTAAAAAGATAGCTTTCATCATATCCCTTCCTAAAAAGCTCTGTGCTCGTCTGCTGGAGGAAGAAGCCCCGTTATTCACATCTTCAGCCTAACAGAATTTTTGCGTTTCAGTGGTGCACTGAGTTGCAATGCAAACCAACTAGATATTATACAAACCGTGAGAATAGATCTATTATGGCACTGTTACTAAAGAACTTCGACCAAGAACTAGATTACGCTCAGAAATTCCTTTGCACATTGTATTCCATGACAAATGGTCTCGTTGAGGAACAAAGGGATATACTCGATGTATTAGAATATACCAGTATCAGCTCTACGTTACCAGAAAAACAAGAAAGAGAACTCGCTGATCGCCTTGTTCAGTTTCTTGAAATCGAATGCGACCCCGCACGAGTCGAGATTGCGAGAGACACAGGTGGAATAAGGCTTACTTCAGCAGGTTTAGAATGGTGTGATGCTCGTTGTGTTAAACATGTATGGCGTCATAATTCAGATCTCTTACTAAAGGGCTGGTGAGATATGGCGGGTAGAAACATGAAATCGCAGTTACTCGTAATAGGATGCTTTGTGCTGATTATAACTATACTTAACTGAGTGTTTGCGTTTTTACGCATAAACTGTGTCCACCTTACCATGACAAATCACATATGCATTTTCTGAAAATTGGAATATCGCAAGCAAGAGGATGAGCAGAAGTTGTTATTAATACAGTGTCTAGAAAAGTTTCTTAAATGGCTTATGTGAACGTTCTCGAACACTTTTCCTGCCATCCTTTAGGTTTACGCTATTCATAACAAATGAAAGCTAGCTATCTCCTCTCTCTAAAGTATACATATACAAAAATAAATGGTATTGTAGCAAGAGCAAATGCCATAAGGGTGTTCAAGACAGATGCAAGTGCAATTTCTATACCAAGATATAAGGTAATGCCTGAGTGAACCAAACCGAGAATTGTAAATCGATGACTCCGTAGTTTGAACTTTTCCAGATTGTTGTAAGGATATCGCAGATGATGATATATTACAGGCATGGCAAAAAGAGACGCCGCTATGGTTATCGAAAAAAGAGCCACAAGAAGAATTGCCTTATCGAAAGAAGTGAAATACTTTGGAGTATTTATTGAGATCTGTAACAAGAACCCGAAGAGAATTCCTGCAAAAGTGGCGAGTAATGCGCTCTCCTTTAGTATGGTATCATAATGCTCAATAAGTCTATCCTTTTCCTTTTTCGCATCCTCATCGTGATGGTACAAACTTACTAACTTACTAATCTTGGCATGGTAGGTATTTAACTTAGGTCACCGTAAATACCCTATCACTGTCAGATCGCTTGAGTATAACTTGAATAGCCTTGAAAAAGATGATCTTTTGCTTGTCTGTAGAACAGACATAACCAAATACTGATGAGGGTTGCTAGCTAGCGAATTTATGTTATTGAATATGGGGGAATTTATTCTCTATTCTCGTTGAGTCAGAAGTCTCATCAAATTGTCTCTAGTCGTTAGGTCTTTACTTCACTATCAGTACTGACGAATCTGCACTTTCAGAACTCTTCTTGTCACACTTCCAAGAAGCTTTATCATGCCAGCGGAAAATTCCTTTTCTCTCTTTAGTTCTCGGCTGCCCATAGCTATCAGGTCTACATGTTCATGTTCAGCTACATCAATTATTCCTTCTGCAGGGTCTCCCATGCCTGTTATGAATCTGAC